>JAAFKL010000303.1 GCA_021399405.1 Candidatus Heimdallarchaeota archaeon
AAAAGGTAAGGAGAAAATTCACAACTACTATCTGTTTTTCTGTATCCTCAAACCACCTGAAGTGAGTGATCCTGTGGATATGGTGTTAGTATTTCGACGCTTAAGCTGGGATTATCGTAACCGCTGGGGAATTGAGACCGGATATCGAGTGCTCAAGACTATCTGGGCACATACAACTTCCAAAGAATATAGCTTGAGAACCTGGTTGATGTGGAATGCGGTGGTATTATACAACATCTGGGTGTTGGAAAGTATTGATTTACATCAACAAAAAGGTATTCCTCAGAGTTATGTGTGTTGTGAGGGCAATAGCATTACTAAACCCAGGGTGAAGAAAATCCCAAGAGAACCACATGAACGTCCTCGACGTCCGTGGGCACCTCGTTCAATACAAAAGCTATATCATTTTTTGGGAGTGGTTAAAGTAATAGTGATTCGCTCTCTTCAGGATTTAATACGGGTACCCCAAGATGACAATTTTGAATTATTGGAAACTTATTGAGAGAAAATTAAATGAAATAATATTTTGTCAGAGAAATCAGCGTAAGCTAGTTTTGTAGATGGCTTGAAAGGGATTTGCACCGAGATTTTTGTCAATTTCCGAATATTCAATTTACTTTTAATCAAATGAAGGCTAGAAAAATTAAGTATTTGCTAGAGACATAGACTGGATCGATCGTTTGTGAAAAATATTTTTCTTTTATAAGAATCATAACTATTTCTTTCCATGGCTTTACAGCACGATACAGAAACAGACCAACAGGATGTAACTCAAAGTCATGATTTTGAATTTATAACATCTATGCTACCTCTGCTGGAAGATCTTGATCTCACTGTGGATGATCTCAAGTATTTCGAAGAATTATCACCCTACCTGATCCTTGATGGTCACCGAACAGGAGTTAAAGACGAAAATGCCTCGAAAGCACATGGATATATTGAAGGAGCAAAATTCTCACTTAAATTTGCAGCAGTACTCAAAAAACTAGGAGGGGGCAAAGTAACATTTCTTATACATACATTGAGAAATTACAAAACTATGGATAGGATGGATGCAATATTTGATGCAATCTTAGAGGTGGGAAAGGAATTTGTTACTAGGGCTTATGAAAAGAATATCAGACTGAAATACTACGGTCATGAGGTACATGATGAATATGCCATGGCAAAAATAATCAATCAAGCAGAGAAATTCACAAAGAATTGTTATGGTTTTGAGTTAAATTATCTTACCAATTACTCAGAACAGTGGGGAGTTGATAATCAATCTGAATTAGATCCACTCCCAGAGATAAATGTGATTGGCCGTTTTACCAAGGGACACTATTCAGGTGCTAATATCCCTGGACATACCAATGCAGCAAATTTTGTTTATATCCAGCAAGCATCAATTGCAGAGAATTGGACAACGCAAGAGATGATTATTTTGGCATTATCATTATTGAAATCGCACCTTGTTCTGAAAGGATATGTGGGTGGAAAATCATATGTCGGTCCGGAAAAGGAGATGATTAAAAATGCTAGAGAACAAGATCTGTGGGAAGATAATTATCTAGTTGGTACAGAAAACCCAAGAAAACGAATTGTTAGTTTCAGTCCAATGGGACCTATAGATATTAAATTTTAATTATATTCCGTACTTATATAGATTTCACATCACAATGCTATCAATGATTTCTAATTCAACATCATACGTAGAAAATCAAATACATCATGTAATCCATAATAAACTTCCCTCCATGAGATTTGGGCCGATGGAAAGACTCTTGGAATACAATATAAAAAATCTCAAATCAAGTGAGATAAGATATCATAAGAATAAATTTCTCCAACTAGCAGAATTCGCAAGAATATCAAAAGTCCAGATCCAATTCAAAGGTTTGACTGAACTTCAAGGTAAATATGCTCCTCATAACTGTTGTACCTGGTTCTCAGGACACAATTATCATCCAGAATGTGATCTGGTACAACTCTTATCTGCTATACAATCGCAATCAGAAAGCTCCCCAAGGAAATATAACATCAAATTGGTCTATTAATATCCATGAATTAAGTTTATAGGATTGAGGTTTAATTGATGTGTTAATTTTATTCTGGTATTTACTCGCTCGTTGTGTATACTGAAATATCTTTCAATAGTTCATCAAATTTACCATTATCAGAATCAGTAGAATTCTTGGAATAAATTGATAAAATGTAGGATAACAAGACCAACGATGATCTCATGATCGCAGCTCGGTCTAGCATAAGTGAATTTCGTGTAAATTCTTCACTTACATAGAAAAATATTCTGCCTTCATCAAACTTTCCTAACTTTGAGGTTTTTGAATTAGGTATCAAAGATACATAAATTCCACTATATCCAAGTAAATTGCTAAAATTTAATTGTTTCAGTCGATTCTGTAATCGCGAGCTAGAGTTGAATATCTCTTCCGATATTAATTCCAAATAGGGGAATAATTTGTCAGAATTGGTATGTTGAAGGTCAATTTGATCTCCTATCAATTCCATGATATCTGATCCCAAATTAAATGAAAACAAATACGAGTGCATAGCAAAATTTGGTAAAATAATCTGGTTTGAGTATATAGGTTTGTTATTTATTATTGCAAGTGGATAAAATTGGATTGAATGCTCGAGGATTTCTAGAATGAGGGTGAGTTGCTCGTAATTACAATCAAAGAGTATGGAATTACTATTAATTGATATTAGACATTTATTTTGTAATTTACTTTTTTCTATGATTAGATTCTGTATACCCTCTGGAGTTCGATATAATCTTCTATCCAGATAATCTTGAGAACGAGGAAATGATTCTTGAAATCCATCAACTTTCTGTTGAATTTTAGGAGATTTATCATCCGGTAAAAGTTTTTTGTGCACTTCATCAATTCTGATTTCAAGAAATGAGCCTTTTAATAATGAATCATGAGAATTATCAACAATAAACTCTGGATCATGGAATATGTTTCGATATTTTTCTGTGATATATTCAGAGTCAAACTCGGATAGTTGTGGATTATTAGTAATTCCCCATGAGAATTCCCATACAACACTATCAAGAGTGTATGATTTAATGAGATCTCTCACATATGGCATTTACAAAATTAGATCAGCTTCAGATGT
The DNA here is from genome assembly GCA_021399405.1 of Candidatus Heimdallarchaeota archaeon. The sequence continues at coordinate 3,127 of JAAFKL010000303.1, forward strand.
CTTAAAATATTGGATTTTAATTTGTTTTTTTATTCTAATCTTTAATTTCCTGTATACGGATGCATACACGAACCCCAATTAAATTCTTCATTAAATACAAATTGACAGGTTAAACTCACAGTTATTTAAATAAGTCATTTTATTTTATTTGTATAGGCCATGGACAACAATCCCACGTCACGCGAATCCAAACAGGTAGATGACATTAGTATCTGGCTTCAAAACAGGGAACCAGTATTCCGTGGAATGTATTTTTATGATGATCCCAATATTAATATTACTAAAGATCTGAATTATGGATTTCAAGAGTTTGCCAGTAAAGTATGGATGGAATCTTATGGCGTTTTTGAGGCAGATATTCGGACAGTAATAGATTATATTTCTACTTTATGTAAAAATAATCAGATTGAATTGAAAGAAAATAAGAATTATAACCTTCATCTTGATCTCCTTGTTGATCTACAAGCATTGAGCAATCATCAACTGCTCAAATTAAAAAAATTGAATCTAAAAGAAATTGAAGAATTATCACATGACTATAGACTAAGGATGACGTTTGGAGAAATGGTATCCTACATAAAAAATCGAAATATTGTTTACTTGGTCTTCATCACATTATTACAATATTCCATCAGTGTGGATGAAGAGTACAAATACTTAGTTCTAGTCCTAAGCTTCCTCATTTTACTAAACAAAAGTGATGATTTAACTTCTATGGATAGAAGCTACCAAGTCTTAGATATTTCAGTTTATGAGTTATCAAAAATGCTTAGTTTAAACAACCAAAGACGATTTGAACACTTGGTAGTTTACGGTTCACAAATTCATGATCAGAAGGGTATAGACAATGTAATAATACAACTGTTACCAATTCTACTATCGGGTTTCAGAAACAATAATTTGGAAGATTTGATCGGTTTTATGGATCATTTGGTACTACAATTATTTTCAAGTTTATCTAATAAACAAATAATTAATATGGGTTTACAGCAGATCAACGTTAAAATTAATATGGAATCAGTTGATTTGAAACGAACCTCACCAGAAATATTCAGTGGTTCAATTCCAAATCAAGAAGTATTGCAGAATCTAGTAACTACAAAAGCCAACAGTGATAGATTTAAGTCTGAATATTCTCGCAGTCAAATCTCGAAACATCAAATTAACACTCTTTTATCACAAAAAAACACATGTTTACTTGAATGGCTAAGTAGCAATTGTGATGATTATCTTATCATGTATCACATACATGAAAAACTTAATTCTGGTGATTTGATAGAATGTAATTTAGGTATACAAATGTCAATAGTGGACTTATACAGGATATCTCCTATGGTTGGAGAAAATCAGATATCAATTGAACTTGAAGTTCACCGATTAATTAATGCTAATTCGAATTTATTATTTCAATCTCGTCCGGGTTATGTTAACGAAAAATTTTCACCCAAAATCGGGCTATCACCTGTTAGAATTCATCCTTCAATAATTATTGACGATAAAACAAATATTTTCACAAAGAATGATCGTCTAAATTTGAATGTTTATCAATCCCGAGAACCGATTTTCGAAATAATTAGATCACCGAATCAAAAACAAGAAATCAAACTTTCACTTGCAGAAAATTTAGCCTTGCTGGAACAATTAATTGAATCTGATATAATAAAGAAATATCAAATTGATAATTTTCAGAATAAGATAGTTATATTCCTAGTCCTTGACTTTATTCAGCAACAGAATTTATTAGAAAATAGAGTAGACATATCAGAAAAACTTACATCATTATTTCAGACTCAAGATTTACTTACAGTATTATTGATATAATTTTGTTAGATGACCTCTAAATATAATTGGTTTTGGTTGGGCATTGCCATCTTAATTATCATCTATAATAATAATCAAAGCGACTAATAATTCTTTTTCATTTTTTCAAAATTTTGTCAAGTAATAACTTCTTGTGAGCCTCTCTAACATTATTGGTATTGTTTAACACACTCATTATGTCATCAGGCCAATTTCTTTCTACTGAAGCATTAACAACTATTTCAGATATTCGTGGACTGCTAAAACATCCAGGTTCAATATATGAAATTGGATTATCCTCAAGTATCAATTTACTCAGATTAAGAGCTCCATTGAACATAGACTTTGATAATTTTCTAATATCACAATTTCTCAAGGATAATTCTTCTATACTTTTTAATTTACCGAATTCAATTTTAGTTATATCGAATTCACTAATGCTGCGATTGTTATCAAGCTTTAAGAATTTCAAATATTCCAATTTACTGAGAATATCCATATCCGGTTGTTTGATTAATCTAATGTTACTCAAATCTAACATTCGAATATGGAATTTTTCAGGATTGAGTAAATAATATCTAGACTTGAGGTTTGGCTTTCCAGATTTTTTAAATCTTACATAATCATCATTTTTTGAAATATCCTTTGTAGTATTGAAATCAAGAAAATGATCATAACGAGTCCAATCTGTTAGTAATTGTTCAATTGGGATAAAACCATCACTGATCGAAATAATGTAATGTAACACATCAAGGTCAGATTTGATGCTTCTCAATTTTTTGCTTGATTGTAACATAAGATTTGTTGCAATGTTAATTAAATTCTCATAGTCATTTCTATCAATTATAGGTAAAATTACAAAAGAATCAGTAAATAAGCTTAATATATCCTTCGAGGTGTTATTACTCAAGCTCAGACTCTTCGCACGATCAATAACGGTTGTGAAAATTTTATGTAGAAATGGGAGAATGCTTGCTGAGATTGATTGAAGTATAGTTTGATCTGAGCACAAAATATCAAAATCATAATTTGTTTGAGCAGCATATATTTTTGGTGGACCAATTGTGATATCGCATAAGGGTTGAAATTCCTTTTTAACGTATATTTTTATATGACCTTTGAAAAATGAAGCATTGATTTTATCAACATTAAGCCCCTTAACTTGATCTCTGGTTAATAAATCCTTCAAAGATATTATTCGATCGAATTCAACATGATTTTCAAAAAACTCATATAATTTTGTAAACCAGGTGTGTTTGTAAATTATTACCAAATTTGTTAGAACTAACTTAATCTTAGGAAAGGAGTTAGGATCTTGTTGGTGCCATCGTTTGAGCAATAATTGAAGCTTCCAAGCAAGATCAGGAGGAAGTCCTTCAACAAATAAACGACCACGATTCGTTTTACGTTCCTCAGTGTCTCCTCTCATAAGGTAAACCGGGGAATCCAATTCTTCAACTATTTGTAAGATGGGTTTCAATTCAAGTAGGGGTTTAATTTTGCTTGAAAAGGTTCGATGTTTTTTTGGATCAAATCCAGTCTCTCTTTGGCTTAAGGCATGTATTATTGCATTTTCATACATTTCCATCATATCTTCTGTGATGGATTTTGGTAGTCTCAGATCAATCGAGGTCGATTGCACATAAATCCCAGTTGATCTATTTGAAATTTGAAAATCAGCAAACAAGACATTATCTTCACTATTCTGTGTTAAATTGACATCAGATCCAATCTTATTAACTTCAGAATCTGTTTTGCCAGTTTTTGTCATTTTTCTCGACCTTGTAATAATAACTGATTGGATCTTTATAAACAATATATGGGGGGGTTTATGGAATTGATTATTTTGTTGAGAAAGTTAATATTCATTTATCAAAGAAATTGATGATTGATCATCTAAATTGTACGGATGTACAAAATTTTAAACGCTGAGTTCAATTGCAGATGTTACTGTGAGATGATGCCACCACTACTCAATTAACAATTAATTAGGAATTGTTTTTCGAGCTACTTTTTTATTTCGCAAATTCAAGACCAATGTTTTTGTAAGATTGCCTGAAATCACTTTGCGATTAATGACCAGTCTGGTAATTTCTTGAACGAGAATATTTTCTCACTTCGATAT
>JAAFKL010000304.1 GCA_021399405.1 Candidatus Heimdallarchaeota archaeon
ATATGGGCAGATGCAACTGATATTAATTTTTCAGCATTGAAAAATTCTCCAACATCAACTAGTAGAGACATGGCAGTTTGTAGGGCTGGTCCATTCTCACCAGACAATGACTTTTCTTCATTGGGTGTTAGATACACAAATGAGAAATCGGGGTCATTATTATTTAGTTATTGACTCTCAACTCTTATAAGAAAGCTTTTGATGGATTAATTAATCATAAATGAAGGAATTTATTTTTTATTTTCGAGAGCCCAATGATAACCGAGATCTAAAACTTCAGTTGCTGCGGTGATCATTGAATGATTACTAGCGATATCATTAAAATTAGAAAGATATAATTGCCAACCCTCATTGTAGAATCTGCTATATGCTTTTGCAAGTTGGTCCATATTGATGCTTTGCAGCTTTTTTACAAGTGTAGAGCGGTTCCAACACCAAATATTGTATGGATTTTCATTTAGTTCGTTTGTAAGAATTCTCGCAGGGATTGGACCTATTTTCCAAGTTAAATTTCGCATTAATGACCATAATTCAAAACCTACACGATCAATTGAGGTCCAGTACAGTCTTTTTAGTATTGGCCCTATTTCGAGTAAATTGTTAAAATCAATATTTCTGAGTGAAGTTTCTGAGCGATAAGTATAATTTGGAAACTGTCCATACAACATAAGAACCTCATTTTCCTTAGGATTAACCCATATTTCATCCTCCATGAATGAATTAATGCACATAACTTGAGGTCTCGGTACATGATGGTGCAAAGGTATTCTTTCTTTGAATTTCTCCGCGTATCTTAAACCAACTTTGAGGGAGGAGGCAACAGCTTCAGGTAAATTCGCTCCATGTTCATAATCATGTAATGTAAAATGGACATCAATATCACTAACCATTGGAACGTAATCGATTGGACTATCCCAATCTTTCACAGCAGAGCCTTTTGAATATACATATTTCAGATTATCACCAAATTCCTCCAGTAGAACCTCATTCCAGATTTCTAAAGCAGTGGTTACTTCCAGTTTAAGTTGATCCTTCATTTCAAGAAATTTGTGAATCATTGTATTATGCGATTTATATTAACATCACATTAAAGTTTTGGGGAATTTCATTATGCATAATTCAACTAGCACAGTCCATAATACTAGTTGTTATATGATTGATGTCGAATGACAAAATGAAATATGGATAATTCTAATGAGGATCGATCTCAAGGGATAGATAAGAGCTTATTTGATGAACCTGTCCTTGTGGATTATAAAGCACAATATATCAAAAAGCCAAAGAATTATGCCGCTCAAGAGGACGAAGTCTGTATTATTTGCAAAATTAAAAACAAAGACAAAAATACAGCAAGATATGAGATATACAGAAACGATATCGCAATCGTATTTATGAATCTTTATCCATATCAGGTTGGTCACTTACTTGTCAGTCCGCTTCGTCATGTAATGGGATATGAAGAGTTCACTGAGGAAGAAATTAAATCAACCAGCATCCTAGTACAGAAATGCATACAGATGTTAACACATTTTGGTAGGACTGAGAGTTTTAATGTTGGTTGGAACCAAGGTAATATCTCTGGTGGCTCTATAAAACATAATCACATACATGTTGTACCAAGATATCCCAATGAAATGAATTTCTTTGAAATAATTGCTAAAACTAAACCTATAATTCAAGCACTAGAAGACACTCATGCGTATCTTTGTCAATATGAGGAATTCTTAGCAGGGGATAAAAGTATTGAAGAATTGGACATAAAATTAGTGTGGTAAGATTATATTAGAAATAATTCACATACTCATGATCAATCAAGATTAGTTTAGGTAGTAATCGTGCCAATCCCTTAATTTTTAGATGATCCTTCTCACTAATTGGATTTCCTTCAATATATAGTTCTTCAAGATTTTTCAAACTAGCAAGCAATGAATAAGGGATTTTTTCAAGTTCATTGTTACGAAGATCCAATCTCCTTATATTTTTTAATTTCATCAATGATTTGGGTAATTCGGTTAGATTGTTGTCATGAATATACAATTCTTCGAGACCTTCCAATTGTCCAATCCATTCTGGTATTTCTCCACACTTATTATAGCCATATTGTAGAGCTTTCAGATGAGGCATTTTAGCAATACTTTCAGGAAGTTCCTTGATTTTATTGTAAGAAATTCTTAACACTTGAAGATATGGTATCTGACTTACTGATTCTGGTATCTCTGTAAGTCGATTATTTCCCAAACTTAAATTAACTAAGCTGCTCATATTACCAATGTCTTCAGGCACTGAGGTAATTCGATTATTTTGTAGTTCAAGAATTCGTAAATATGTACACTTGGTAAAGCTATCTGGCATGTTTGTGATTTTGTTTCTTCCCATGAAACATCTTTCTAAATATGTTAGATTTCCAATTTCCTCAGGTACTTTTGGAATCCTATTTGTACCGAAGTTCACAAACCGTAATTCAGTAGCGTCCTCAATTTCTTCAGGGATGAGATCCAGCATTTTTCGATGAGTTTCCCATCTACGATTAACTGCAATTTGTACTAATCTTCCAAACTCTTCCATTATTCCTATTTGCCAGCTACCCCAGAATGAATCTATTAATGGTTCTTCGATTCTCTCCTCTATTTTCTGAATGAGAATTTGTTCCGATTGTGGAAGTTCGTTAAATCGATTAGTCCTCAATTAATATTGATTTAGTAGCACAGTTATAATACCTTTCCATTAGCAAATTAATCCTCGGAACCTAGTAAAGTCTTTGAATTGAAACTATGTGTAATGATATTTCATCATTGAAAACAAGGATTAAGAAGACTAAAATTAAAGATGATTTTATTTTGAATTAAAGAAACAAGTAGAACGGCTTAATTGGAGGTTGTTTCAGTCGCCATAGATTCTACACCAGTTGGAACTTCAACAACCATATCGTCAGTTATTTCTAGATCAGCTTCAACTGTTTGGAAACCTGAAAAGTACCAAATAAACATTAATATTACGTACATACTAATTGATGAGATGTAGAGGAGATTAATCATGGAGATATAAGTCACGATGAGCCCTGTTACAACCATGGCAGCTGGAGCACTTATCTGAGCAATAGTTCTTCTAACTGCAAATACTCGACCCATCTTCTCTGGTGGCACAACAGCTTGCCAAATATTTTGTGAAGAGATATTGGCAATAGGAGTTGTTGAACCAGCCAATACTAATCCAGAATAAAATATCCAAATATTACCAAATGCGGCTCCAAGAGCACCGACAAGGATACCTGTGGTACCTAGCATAAGTGAGTAATAAACTCCTGAAGTATTTTTACTGAAAGGATTTCGAGAAGTCATCAATAATGAGGACAAAATTGCACCTCCTTGGAAAATAGCCATCGCAATTCCAAATTCGTATGCACCACCGTCCAAGCTGGCAACTATGATTAGCGGCATTAGAATAAATAGAGGCATAAAGAAGAAATTGGTGGTTGTGAAAGCAGATAACAATGCTAATAGACCCTTTTTATCACGAATAAATGTAAATCCTTCTTTAAACTCAGTCTTGAATGGTTGTTTCTCAATTAGCTCCCCATTTGCTTTTTTGTGGACGGAAGGAATTGTGATAAAGATTAATGGCATTACAGCAATTAGGAATGTTCCCATGTCAATTAGTATTAACAAATGGATATTGTCAAACCCAACAAGTACTAACAAGAACGCTGCGACTACAGGTCCAATCAATCCAATCAATCCTTCGGATAAATATTGAAGAGAGTTAATTCTTGTTAATTTATCACGAGGGATCATTATAGGAATTATTGCCTGAACTGCTGGTCCATGAAACCCTTGGAATGTAGATCGAATTGCCATAATGGCAAATATATAATTAATCTGAGCCTCTCCAATCCAAAACAGATACACAAGAACCATTGAAGCTAAAGCTTCAAGCGCATCAACTGTTGCAATTAGCTTTTTTCTATTCCACCTATCAACGTAGACGCCGGCGAATAATCCGACAATTAGTGTAGGAGCAAAACCTAGAAAAGCACCAATTGCAAGATAATCTGCTCTTTTGTAGGTAAGTGTTATCCACCAGATTATCACGAATTGGACAATAGTGGATCCGAGTATAGACTGCAATTGCCCTATCATGAAAAAGTAATATTGACGGAGGGATTTTGAATCAGGTGTTGGAATATTATTCCCGATTGAACTATTTTCTGTAAGTGCCATAGAAATCACGTTTTACGTTTCAACTTATAGTTGAATTGTAAATTTCAATATAACCTTGAAACATACTAAATTATATAAATGTTGTTAAAATTCTAGGTTTCAACTTCTAACTGAAAGGTGATTTTCAACATTATATTGAAACGTGAAATAAACATATTTATGTTAGTAATATTTAATAATAATAAGAGTTAACGTGAAATACTCTAAATTGGAGAATTCATTATGAAAAAACGGGGAAAAGTTCAATCTGTACTAGAAGAAGAAAAAGTAATCTCCAATTTTGCCGATCTTTTCCAATTATGGAAAGACATTCCTGTGGTACAAACCCTACAATCAAGTCAATATTTATTCAAATCGACTAGTCAGCCAATTCAGAATTCAATTTTAAAGATTCTACGCAAGGGTATCTCCGATGATAATAATAAGAAAAGACATTTTCTTACTGCAAATGAATTGCTCGAAGCTGTGAATGTGGAAATAGAAGGATTACAAAACGCGATCAAAATCTCAATGCTATATTATCATCTCGACAAATTACAAGAATTTCAATTGGTAGAGTTTGTATACTACATCGAAGGAAGGCATAAAAGAAAGTATTTTGGAAGAACTGCTAAGTTCTATTTGTTTGGTGACCCAAAAGAAATGGATGAAAAGGTGGAACAATATTTTTCTCCCATCTCGAAATTAATTCTGCATTATAATCCTAATGCAGATATTGAGAAATATAAACAAATTGTAAATCAAATTCGGGATGAGGAATCGGAATTTTCTAGTTCCCTGGTTACCTGGATGAGGGAAAATCATGAATTATTGTATGAATTGGAAATTGATGCTCTTGATATATTTACCGCCCTAACCACATTTATGACGAATCAAGTACTTATTTCACAATTATTTCAACCGTTGAAAAGCGATATGAAGTTCCTCGATTAAGAGACTAAACTGTTTTTATGCGATAAAATAACCACTCAGATTTTGACCCGCCCATTTTATCATGATCTAAAATGTACATAATACAATAATTATCTTCAGTAATTTATATATTCAAATGACAATTTTATTTCGTTCGAAGATATTCCAGACTGGTCATTTCTCACTAAGTGATTGCAGGTTATTCAAACAAACACCATGGACTTTGAACATGTGAATCAAAAGTAGCTCAAAAGAGTTTTCTATTCAAAATTCAATTGAGTAGTGGTGGCATCATCTCACCGGATCGTCTGATGTTTTTAACCTCAGCGTTCAAAATTTTGGATATACAATTTAGATGATAAGCAATAAATTGGATTCCATGATTTGTACCGCCTGTAAGTAGTGAAACTAGGAATTGCAGTTTATCATATGATGGATGATTTACTTCATAGAAATCGAAATATAGTTTTAATAGTTCCACAATTTCATTTAATTGTCTTTCAGTTACAATTTCAATCCTCACATGTGGTTTTATGATTGGAATGTTAAATATATAATTCAAGGTCCCTATACAATTATCAGTAAATGTATGTGGTTTAAATCGTCTAGAAAGATCATTTCAATAACCATAATGGATAAATGTTTTATGAGGAGGCGAAGTCTAAGAATTGGGTTGGTTTAATGGTTACATACAGTCAGAACTCGGATGATTACACAATCGCACTAATTGGAGAACCAGGCACTGGTAAAACCTCAATAATGAACTCTCTAATGGGTTTACCATTTGGTAAAACTCAAACAACGGTTGGTGCAAATTTTAAAACAATTCCAATATTTGAGAATCACAAAGGTTTCAAGCTGAAAGTATGTGATATTGCTGGACAAGAGAGTTACACACAGATCAGAAAAAACTTTATGGTTCAATCTAATGCAGCAATTCTTGTATTTGATCTTACAAACAGATTGAGTTTTTCCAAAGTTACAGACTGGATAAAAGAATATTGTGATGCAAGTAAATCAAGAAAATCACCAATGCTCATTGTTGGAAATAAATTAGATTTATCAAATCATAGAATGATTACTCTCAGAGATGTTCAAAGCTTATTAAAACTGATCAGGGACAACCCTCAAGTTGAAGGAAGAATAATAGGATACGCAGAAACATCTGCAAAAACTGGTGAGAATGTGAAATCTAGTTTCAAGAATTTAACGTCAATAATTTCTTCTGCAGGTTAGCTAGATATTACTTTATTAAATAAATCGACAACTTCGTCAGTTATCCGTTTTGCTTCAGGATCAATTTCTCCAAATTGTAGAAACCCATGTATCATATTTGGGTAATTTATATAATTCACATCGACATAAGTTAAGCGTAATTTTTCTGCATACTTCCAACCGTCATCTCTTAATGGATCACAGCCAGCAGTAATAATCGTTGCTGGAGGGGATTCTTTTATGAAGGGTATATGCATGGGTGAGGCTTTTAATCGACTCCCTTCAGTACTTCCATCAATATATGCTGAAACAAATCGGTCCATCATTGATTTTTCTAGATAATACCCTTCACCGAATTCTCTGTAAGAAGGTGTATCCATCGTTACAACATCAGTTATCGGATATATTAAAATTTGATGAATAATTCCGATTCCAATATCATCTCGTTTCACTTGATTGGCTAAAATTGTGGCAAGATTTCCACCAGCACTATCTCCTGCAAGAATTATTCTTGTAGAATCCCAGTCCATCTTCATTGAGTTTGCAAAAACCCATTTTATTACTGCACTTCCATCGTTCAAAGCTGCAGGGTATGGTTTTTCGGGTGCAAGTGAATAATCAACAGATATTACAACACATTTTGAATGATTTGCTAATTTTCGGCAAAATGAATCATGAGAGTTTAAATCACCTAGTACCCATCCTCCGCCATGAAAATATACAATGATTGGGAGATGATAACCCTCAGGTTGATAAATTCGGATCGGAACTCGTAAATCTCCTTGAAAACATAACATATCTTTAACCAGATGTACATCTTCTCCAGGTTTAGATTTAAAATTGGCTTCACGATTTATCTTACGTAATTCTGTCCAGCTAATATTTCTTGATTTTTCGAGATCTTCTTTAAAATCTTCAAGAAATTTTTGTAAATGTGGGGATATTTTCCCATCATCTCCCACCATCATCAAGAAAAGAGAATTTTCAATCTCTTTAAATTGAATCCACATTAAATGAACTTTGAATCATTTTTTTGAGAATAACAGACCAAATGTGTCAAAATCTATCATTTTTATTGGCATGGTGAAACGGTTAAATTAATTGACAAAGAATCAGACTCAGTCCTTTAAATATTCAAGTGAGTATCGATCAGTAGAGAACTAGGTTCTGCGGAACCGAAAACTATGAAGGTATTAAATAATAATAATAAAAATACCCGAGGAAGTTCTAATCTGTCTGACAGATTGTTCGACAGAAACACCGTTAACAGTGATCAAACGGTGGTAAAAAATCACGGTAACACATCTTTGTTGATCTCATTTTTCGAGCCATCGAAAGAGGGAGAAGATGACAGAAGCACGGATTTATTGAATCAAGTGATTGATAAAAATAAATCGAAAACATTATTAGCTTTGCAAGGAGTGGTGGCGACACCTGATAGTGTTTGTGGAACGTGAAATACCATTATTTTAATTTGAATAAATAACGGTTAGATCATGCTTTACACTTAAAGCATGAGCAATTCCCATTTTGTTTTTCTCGGTTTGAAAAGTAATGATTGTTTCATCAAGGAGATTGAATGCTTCCTTCCTTTCATTCATTTGAAAGAATTTGAGAGCTAATGATATTTTGATGTAAGCAGAAACTTGAGAATCTCCTATTTCGTCAAATAATTTAACTGCTTCAGAACCCATTTTCTTAGATAAATCAATTTGATTTCGAATTTGTGCAATATCACTAAGATTAAGATATGCAAAGGCTTGAAGACGTAGATAATCGGCATTATCAAGTGTTAATTCAAGCATCTTATGATATTGATTAGTTGCATATTCATAGGATCCATTATTATGTGCCTCTACTGCCAAATTAAACCAATATTCGGGTTCTTTTTCCAAATAAATTGGATTTCTAGTATAATTGTAACTTCTCCTTAATCCAATGAAAAATTTAGGTCCCACAGGGCCTTTGTTAGAACCAAAACCTAAAACGGGTTTACCAAGCCCCCAATGCCCCTTGTAATTAACCCACGAATTTTGATTTCCTTCAAATTCCTCAAGATTTATTAAATTATAATGCCCACGTACTTCAAGAGACGCATTATTCAAATCATCAGCTGCATTGAAAGGTATTATAGCGTTTCCAGTGCTATGCGGGAGTTGATTAAAAATTGTGGTAGTTCCAATTTTATTAAATGTTTTTTCGAAGTTTCTTCGGGGTGTAATTGGCATTTGGAAAATATGCTTTTCTATAATTTTCTTTGCCTCCGTTGGAGGGAAGGATGCATGTCCACCCCTTGAAGTAAGAACGCCTACATGATTGTTAAAAACCATATTAGTTTTTAACAATTCATCCCAACTTACCATTGGATCAGGATTATCTTCATCATAGGCATGTTGTTGAAATAATACATCTGATGGGAGCCATTGAGGTTCAGCTTCGTTAATTTCATCCCTAACAAAAAATATCCGGATCATCTCCCAGTCTGTATCATGACTAAAGCCCTTTCTTATTCTGTAATGGACATCATTACCCAAATAGAAAAAATAATAAGATAGTGTTAGATGATTATCACTCACATAATATCGCCCATAGACTGTGAATTTTGGTTCTTCCTTTCCTTTTAACCATTTTTCCTGTTGCTTCAAAACAATTTTTCTATTTTTATCATGATCTTCCCCATGATTGATTTTACCATCATTATCTCTAATTGCTAAAATCGTTTCATGATCACTTGGACTCATTTCATTCGATTCAATGTTAGATTCTTTACATGACAAATTATCTATATTTTCTACCAGACAACTAATTTGGAGGAATGATTCAACCTCTATAGGTCTGAATTTTTCTTTTCTGTGAAAAAATAGAATCGGTGCATAGAGGTTCAATAGCTTTTCAAACTGTAATTCCTGGCTATAATTCAATGACATATCTCCAACCCGAGTATTACTAATCCATAAAAGAAATTAGTCTACCATTTCTCCAATTGCCTTTCCAGTGGATAAATCAGATTTCATTCCAGCCTCTCCTGTTTTTACATTTAACAAGAATATGAATGCAATTACCAGAAAAGTAATCGAAAAGGGAAATAGAGCACGTATTTCAATATCCATTAAAACACCTACCATTGTTGGACCAAGTACAGCAGCAAGGCTAGCAAATGCGTAATACATCCCTGTTGCGATCCCGTTGTCCGGACTGTGCTCCCATACAACCACAATAGAGTTTACATTTACTAATCCCCAGCCGATTGCGGCAATTACAAAAATTAAAGCAAAGCTAGTTTTCCAACCAATATCTTGATCCAAGAATGTATCTTCATTAACAAATGCAGCCAAAATTATGGCAAATAACATAACTGACAGGCCTATTCTCATTGTTTTAATACGACCCAACTTTCCACCGAGTAACCCTCCAACTATAGTAAATAGTACAAAGACAACCGGAAATACGAATAACACACCTCCAGCTTCACCTGCTGCTTCTTCAGCATCAAGGTCTGGAAGATATGTTTTCCAGACATATATACTGTAGAAGGCCTCAATTGCGTTCCAAGCCATGAACCAAGTTAATATTGCCAATAACATAAAGAGCAATGATTTATCATCCGAAGAGATTATTCTTTTGAATTCATTTTTTAACTGCTTGAAAATCCCTTCTTTATTTTCGGAAGCTAATTCTACTTCATCATATTTAGGCTCTCTAATGAACAAAACAAGGATAAAAAGGAAAATTACCATACCTATTGAAACAAAAGCGAAAGCAGATCTAGTTTCTCCTCCTTTTAATAAAGCACCACCAATTGCCAAACTTAAACCTGCAGCAATACCACCCATTAAATTTACAATACCATTCCCCAAGCTGCGATCTTCACTTTTTACTAGATCTGGAAGTAAACTCACTGATGGAGATCTATACAAAGCCATGAATAAATTGAAAACTACAATATTGATGAGAAAGAAAGCAATCATTTCATTTTTTGAAAATGATAATAAGAAAAAGAATGAAGCCCCGAAAAGTATACCAGGTATAATAAACGGCATTCTACGACCAATTCGCGTTCTAGTTTTATCAGAATATGAACCAATAGCAGGCTGAATAAAGAATGCGATAATATTATCCCAAGTCATAATGAAACCAACAAATGCCAATGATATCCCATAATTATCTTCAAGAATTACCGGTACTTCAATATTAAACAAAGCCCAAGAAAGCTGGGTTGAAGCAAATCCTAAAGCAACAATAGGAATCATGTATTTTGGTATACTATTTTCAGTATCTGTCACAGGTGCCAAACATAAAATCTATTCAAATAAATTCTGCATAACTGATCCAATAATGATCATTTCTCAAAATTTCAGAGTTTCAATTTATGTAAATAAGATAATTGGCTATTTCTTTAGGATCTTAATAACTGGTAGAATTTGGATTAAACCCATCATAACAAAAACAACATACCCTATAGCGTTTGGCTCAAGTAGGAAAACAATTGTAAATACAATCAGAGAGTTAAGAAGATAACCTATAACCATTAATTTCTCATAATTGGAGATCAAGGGGTGTTTAAAGGCTCGTAGAAAAAACGGTAATGATAATAGAAATATTCCAAACTGAAAAAAAAGCATCATTACGACCACAACATCATCAAATCCGGAGAGACCATCCAAACTAGTTTGAATTGCGACGAAATTAAAATAAACTGCAATCACAACAAAAAATAAACTAACATACTCTGCAATTGGAGATTGCCTGTACACCTGCGAGTGATCTAATAGAATTACATAAACCCTAAGGAGATTGGAAATATAATTATTGTAAAATCAATAAATTTGATGAAATAATTGATTGAGAAAACACTATTGGACAATCGAATCAAACAGATCTGGATCGATATTACCCCCACATATGATAATTACCGAAGTCCCATCAATACTAGAGGAAATTTTTTGATATGCAGCCAATGCCACAGCTGCTGCACCTTCAACAATTAATTCATTATTTTTATATAAGTCAACCAATGCAGTCTTGATTTGATCTTCTGTAACCAAAACAAATTCATCAACGAACTTTTGCACTAACTCAAATGTTACTGAAGTCATTTCTATTCCTCCAGCACTTCCATCTGATAGAGTTGGTTTGGATTCCAGTTCAATGATTTTTCCTTCATTTAGTGAATGATACATAATTGCTGAGTTTATAGGTTGACAACCATATATTTTGATATTAGGGTTTACGCCTTTAAGGTAACTTGCTATCCCCGAAATCAATCCTCCGCCACCAACAGTTACAAACACATGATCTACTTGTTTTACATCTTCTAGAATCTCAATTCCAATTGTACCCTGCCCTGCTATGATCTTATAATCATTATAAGGAGATATAAAGGGAAGATCCTCTAATTCGGATATTCTTCTAGCCTCACCTTCAGTATCAGCTGAATCATCACCGAAATGAACTAGCGAAACATCATATTCTTTGAGTTTGTCTAATTTAGCTTTTACCACTTCATTTGGTAAATATATGGTACCTTTACCATTTGTTAATTTTAAGGCATATGCTGTAGCAAGGGCATGATTCCCGGTAGATGCCGTGATCACTCCCTTGGATTTTTGGTTTTCAGTAAGACTGAGGATTTTATTGAGTGCACCTCTAAGCTTAAATGATCCTGTGTGTTGAGAGTTTTCAAGTTTCAAATATACCATATTATTATTTGATTCATTTTCAAATTTTATTAGTGGGGTTTTAACAATTAATGCACGAATTTGATCATAAGCGGTCTTAATTTCTTCAATAATTTCAGAATGATCCATGAGTTAATTATTTTTTTTTGATAAGAATATAATTTCAATGTTCGTCGTCCCCTATATTTAACAAAGAATATTAATCCTATAAGACAATGGCCACAACTCAAACAGGGGAAGATTTTCCTATAAGGGGAAAGATCGCCATTCTCTTAATATCAATTGTATTCAGTTTAAGCATTTACTCATTTATGGTACTTGAAAAATTATCGCTTCTGGATTCCCTCTATTTTTTGGTGGTTACTGTCTCCACTGTTGGGTTTGGTGATTTGGCACCTACTCATCAATTTACTAAAGTTGTACTTATGTTGCTAATTATTACTGGAATCACTACACTGGCATTATTATCTGAAATTGCAATAGATAAGATCGTATTTTTAAGATCTGGGGGAAATTATGATTTGCCACCAGAATCTCTTTCTTTGAAAAATCATATTGTGTTTAGCCAGTTTAATGATGTAGTCGAAAGAATTGCAATCTTTGCTACAGATAGATTCTTTGATGTTGTTATCATTGATCGTGAAGAAATAAATGTTAAAACAGCTAGGAGGAAGGGATATAAGGCGTATTTAGGTCAAATTGAAAATCCACAAGTGCTTGAATTACTAAATTTGAAAAAAGCTAAAGCTTTGTATCTATTTTTAGATGATGACAATCTAATCATTCAATCTGCAATACTGGCAGAAAATCTTGCACCAAATTTACTTGTCTATGCGAGTACTAATGAGCATTTATCAATTGAATTTGGAAAAATTGTTGGAATTACTAGAACGTATCATGATGAAAGGCTACTAGGATCGTTCATCAGTGCAAATGTAAGAACCTTAGACTCACTTGTTCTCCCAAATCAAGATATTGATGATAATATATTTCGATTCGTTTTAGCTGCGAATAACCCCAAAAATCAAGAATTACTGAAAAATGGTGCATGTATTGGAGCAATTGATGGAAATTTCATGAATCTCGAATTGCTAAAGAAGGATGACAAATTGACTGATTATCCTGAGGATCGTAGAATACTTGCGGTGTATACAAAATATCAAGACACTTCAGGGTTTGGCGATTTGAGTTCTATAGGTCCGATGGTTTATGATAAAATTATTATTGCGGGGTGGACTGTGAATATTCGTCATTTGGTTGAACATATTAAGATAGATCATTCAAAAATTCAGTATTTCACATTTAATGAATCTGATTATGAGGTTGCAAAAGCCAACGGCCATGATATACTCTACTCCACCAAAGAGAATGTCATTAATACCATAAACAATAAGTTTTCTGACAATGATCTGATAATTATTAATTTTCAGCAAATTACAGATTCATTATTACTTGATGTCATGATTAGAAGAAGTGATAGAAACCCTGAGATACTCCAAATTGTCAATCAAGAACAAGAAGTTGAAGTTTTTCAAAAGATTGGAGTAAATCAAGTAATTTCTCCAGATACACTTACATCAAGGGCAATGTTTCAGATCCTCCTTACCGATTTAAAAATGAAGGGATCTGCAATTTTCAGAGGTTACCATCTTTTTGAACACACTGTTGTATCTAATGGACCATTTCATAACAAAACTATATCCAAAATTGAGAAAATGGGATACCAGGTCTACATTTTATATAAAACGAAAATTAAGAAATCCATTTTTCTACCTAAAAATGAAATCATTGAATCAAATGATCGACTTATGTTGTACAAATTTCATTCCGTTTTTGATATAATGAAATCGAATTAAAGTGGTGGAGAGAAATTGGTTCTCAAACTAACTTGATAGAAAGAAAGTTTGAGCCAAAAAATAGTGTTGATTTTGTTTTATGATTAATATTTGATTTCATTCATATTTGTATTATTATGTTTCTAAACAATCTCCTGTACCAGCATTTTCACCATACATCCCACCATCACCAGATCCATCTTTCAATTGGGTTTTCAATTGAGTCTTGGATCCATCCATATCCCCTCTTTGGTTTCCGGATTGTCCTTGACCGTTTACACCAGATCCAGAGCCGTCATAAAGTGGGTCATCACAAGGTGCATCATTTACAAGTTGATCAGATGTAGTATCATCTGATGTATCATCTGCAAATACTGTATTCATTCCATACAAAGCAAGTGCGAGTAGTAATCCAATTGTTAATATTTTTGTATTCATATAGGTAACAACCTGACAAGGGTTTCTTGTCAAAATATATTAGGCACACATTATTACTAAGTATTGATTTCAAATTTACCACAAGATTATAGTAATTTTGACTCAAATAAACCTCAAATTATTATGATAAGTTAACCCTTACAAGCCATATCAAACAAATAATGACTAATCACCCATTAATCTAATTGAAACAGATAATCCTTTTTTCTAATTATTTTGGTTGCACGTCAGTGGACCAAGAGAACAAACAAAGTAATGATAGGTTTGACGCATTCATAGTTGGAAAAAATAATAATAGAGTATTTGTGGTTGATCGTGGTAGATGTAAGGGTTGCAATATTTGTGTAGCAATTTGCCCTTATGATGCAATTTTCATGAGTAAAGAAAAATCTCATCGGGGTTTCATTTATCCTATTGAGAATACTAAGTGTACAGCTTGTAAGCAGTGTTGCCTTGCCTGTCCTGATTTCGCTTTGTCTGTGCACAAATTAGAAGATGTATTGGAGGTATTGTTATGAAAGTATTACCTATTCTTGCTCAAGAACGTGTTTTAACTGGTGATCATTTCCAATCGGGTAACGTGGCTGCAGCAGAAGGAGCTTTAGCTGCTGGTCTTCAGGGATATTATGGTTACCCAATTACACCAAGCACTTCTGTAATGGAACATGTGGCCAAGCGACTTCCTCATGTGGAAGGTCATACTGCGTTCCTCCAATGTGAAGATGAGATTGCTTCAATAACTGCCTTAATTGGCAGTTCTTGGACACGTCAAAAATCCATGACTGCAACATCTGGACCCGGTTTCTCGCTAATGCAAGAAGGGATAGGTTTGGGATCGTTTACTGAAACACCACTTGTTTTAGTTAATGTGATGCGTGGAGGACCGTCAACTGGTTTACCAACATTTCCAGCTCAAGGTGAAATAATGCAATCCCATTTTGGAAGCCATGGCGATTACCTTATCCCTACGTTCGTTCCAAATAGTGTTCAGGAATGTTTTGATCTCACTGTCGAGGCATTTAATACAGCAGAGGCATTACGTACACCCGTATTTGTTCAAAGTGATCAGGTCCTTTCTACCTTGAAAGAAAGATACACAATTCCAGCTAGTTCTGATATGGAAATTATTCACAGAGCAGTTCCTGAAGGTGAACCCCTAAAATGGAAAAAAGAAATCATTTCATCTGATCTTGTTCCACCGATGAACTGTTTTGGAGAGGAGAAAAAAGCTTTTTCCACAGGTCTTAGTCATGATGAAACAGGACATGTTGATTTGACACCTCATGCATACAAAAAATTAGTTACAAGATTAGATAAGAAAATCAAAACATATCAACATCTTCTGCCACAATCTGAAAAATATGAAACTGATGACGCCGAGATGATAATTATTGCCTACGGGAGTACTGCTCGATCCGCTAAACGAGCGATTAATATAGCACGCGAGGATGGAACGAAGGTTGGTTTGTATAGATTAAGGACTATTTGGCCCTTTCCAGTTGAAGATATGATAAAAACAATAGGAAATCGTCCAGTGTTAGTTGTAGAAATGTCGAAAGGTCAGCTAATTTGGCCAGTTGAAAGATACTTAAGGAAAGAAGTCAGCCATTTAGCAGAATACTTTGGATCCATTCCACCACCATCGATGATTCTCAATAAAATTAAGTCCAGCATGGAGGAGATGGTCTAAATGACGCAAATTGATTTCAGTAAACTTGGTCATAATTATGAAGACTCATTAACTTCAAAAATGATTCCTACTATTTGGTGCAGCGGTTGTTCATTAGGAACAAATCTGCAATCATTTGTTCGTGGAGCATTAAGTGCAGGGTTTGACCTGGATAAGGAATTAGTGATGATTTCAGGAATAGGGTGTACAGGTAGAGCCTCTGGCTATGTCGAGGCTGACGGTTTCCATACAACACATGGCAGAGCTATTGCATTCGCAACTGGAGTGAAATATGGTAACCCCAATTTGGAAGTTGTTGTTTTCTCTGGTGATGGTGATCTCTTTGCGATTGGAGGTAATCATTTCATTCATGCAGCTCGTCGTAGAGTAGATATGACAGTTATTTGTGTGAACAACTCAACTTATGGATTAACAGGTGGACAAGCCTCTCCAACTTCATTTATTAATACTAATACGCCAACAACCATAAAACAGAATGATCAACCATTCAATTTGGTGGATCTGGCATTAGGTGCAGGAGCAGCGTTTGTAGCAAGATATACTTCAGCCCATTATAAAATCCTTCCAAGAATCATCAAGGAGGCGTTGTTAACAGATGGCTTTGCATTTATTGATCTTATCTCGGGTTGTCCTGCAATTTATGGCAAGAGAAATGGTGTACCCAACGGTGAATATATGGTGAATAACTTTCTAGAGGCTTCAGTAGAAATTGAAGTAAAAGATGATAGATCTCATCTTTTGGCGGAGAATACAATCGTAGAGTTTGATCGGAGTAAAGGCTATACTCGAATACCTATTGGTGTTTTCAGGAGGGAAAATAAATGAATTTTAGAGTAAAATTTGTTGGTCTAGGAGGTCAAGGAATTCAACTTGCGGGTAAAATACTTGGAGAGGCTGGATTCAAACAAGGACTAAATGTTTCACAAGGTGTTGTTTACGAGCCAGCCACCTCTGGAGGTATTACCATTGCAGATATTAGCTTAGCAGACAAGAACACAGAAATCCTCTATCCATTTATTGAAACCCCTAATATTTTGGTCGTATTTGCCCAACGTGCATGGGATGAATTCAAGGATAAAGTAGATAAGAATACAATAGTTCTTGCTGATCTTGATAATGTGCAAGACTTTGATGATGAATATTCACGAAAGGCTCGATTAGCTTTTCATCTACCATTTTCAAAAATGGCTGCAGAACTCGGCTCAGAAAAAGTTACCAATGTACTCATAATTGGGTTTATATCAGAAATGCTCGATGTTGGAGAAAATTTTGTACCAGGTATGTTAAGTGAGACAAATCCTGAAGATGCAGAGGAATATGATCTATTGGAAGTAGAACCAGAGCATTTTGAAGATACTTTGATCAAAGCATCCCCAGAAAAATTTAGAGACCTTAATATCAGAGCTTACAAAGCAGGATATCAATTGTCCCTTGATCAAGATTATTCAAGGAACGAAATAGTACATTTAGAATGATCTAGTTTTAAGAAGCACTATCAGTAAATAAATTCTCATTTTTATCATTCGAATTTACATCATTCAAAAATAAACTAAACACAAATCCAACTGCAAACAGAGCCGTGATTACGGTCATACTGAATTGTATCACTAAAAGTATCCCTGAGATTTGTCCTATTGTCATCATCATTCCATTAGATGCTTCTTCAGTGACAGGGTGAGTCAATTCTGCGGCTAGTATCAAACCTATTGGTAGAGCTGAAACAAGGAAAAATCCAAAAATGAATGAAATGATTAGAACTGTGTTAAAATTATCAATCTCAGTTAAGAGATAACTTAGAGGAATTGAAGTCAACATAGCAATGAGGAGGAAGATTTTCCTTTTATGAATTTTATCAGATATTGTAGAAAGAATACCAGCACCTATTATCCCACCTATGACCATCATTCCACCAATCAAGCCTGCAGCCTCGGTGTCATCAGAGAATCTTTCAAAAATTAAGTCAACTTCTGACGATACCGCGTTAAAAGCACCTAAGCCTACAAATACTAGAAATAGAAGAATATTGAAGTCTCGGTTCTTAAATAATCCTACAACACCCTTGAAATCGAATACCTTAGATCCTGCAAATTGACTAGGAGGTGTATCTGGTGTATTTTTTACAAAAATTAAATATAAAACCATTGAAACCAGCGATAGAATGCCATAGACATATAATACGAAATCAATACCTCTGCTCTCATATAATATTGGGGTAACAATCATGCCAATTATTACTCCAACAAGGATTGCAACTGTTCCCAGTCCTGTGGCAGTGGTTTTTTCTTCCTCTGGAAACCAATTTACGGCAACTTTGGTGAATGAATTTAACAAAAACGGTTGTCCAATTGCAGTCATTACTTGCATGAAGAGTAAAAGTGAATAATTAGAACCAGCAAAAGCCCTACCCATTCCAAATACACCTGTCAAAATAACACCAAATCCAGTACCCCATTTTAATCCATATTTGTCTATGGCCCATGTCGCAGGAAAATTCATAATGATGTACACAATCATATAGGACACCGTCAGCAACAAAATTGCGTCAGTACTTACATCATAATCCTCAGCTAATTCATTCATAATTGGTGCAAATGTGATCCAATTAACTTGTGTCATTAATGCTACAAACATAAAAAGAAGAAGTATCGTCCACCGATATCTATAAACCTCGTATGTCGTGCCCTGATTATCCACCATATAGACGATTACACCAAAATCCCCTTATATATCTTATGTGCCATTGTAGAAGAAATTAATAAAATCAATAATTAATGCCTAAACTAAATTAATTTCTTTATAATAGTAAATTTTTTCAATTGATTGATTTAATTTTCACCAAATGATAGTATAGATAATTCATTCCGATTGGGTCACTGAGGTTAGCCACGTGAAGTCCTTCGCAATTTTTGTAAATCTCTCCAAAATTTAATTCCCTTGCTTTCTAAATGACGAATCACATTACCCTTGTTATTAGTAGAAATCATAATGTAAGAAACATTATTTAGCATAATTGTTGTCAATTATTTTACAAAATTATCGATAATATGTACTTTGCTAAAAGGGAAAAACGTTCAATTTGTGTAAATCAATCCAAATTAATAATATTTGAAATTATATTTGAAAAGCGAAAAAGCTTTAGATATCAATGTGAAATTACAAATATGGCATCGGAAACTCAATCAGATAAAGTACAATTTACTTATGATGACAAACCTTGGTTAAGGAATTATCCAGACAATGTTCCCGAATCAATCGATTATCCAACACATAGTCTCTATCAGTTCCTTGAAACTGCAGTTGCCGAGAATCCGAATGGAGACGCTTTGATATTTTTTGATAAAAGAACATCATATCGTAAAATGTATGACAGTGTGAGTAGGCTTGCAACTGCCTTAAAAGGATTGGATGTAAAAAAAGGCGACCGTGTAGCAATTTTCCTACCTAATTTACCACAATTTGTTATCTCATTTTTTGCTATCCAAAAAATTGGAGGTGTGTGTGTCACTTTTAATCCACAATACAAGGAATCAGAATTGTTACATCAACTCAATGACGCAGATATTGAAGTTGTGATTTGTCTTGACTATGTTTTATATCAAAGAGTCAAACAAATTCGAGATCAAACAAAATTGAAACATGTGATCGTATGTAGGGTTGGGTCTGAAATTGCATATCATAAACGAATTCTTGGTATTCTTACAGGTAAAATCCCGTTTAACAGATCAATTGATGAAACAGATTTAAAATTTGAAGATTTAATTGCAACTAATGAACAAAGCACTGAAATTCCTGAAGTAGATGCTAAAAATGATTTAGCTATCCTTCAATATACTGGAGGTACAACCGGTGTTTCAAAAGGAGCAATGCTTACACACTACAATTTGGTTTCTAATGTTATCGCACTTGATCGTTGGATCCAACCACGAATGGAATTTGGAAAAGAAAAATTCGTAGGTGTAGTACCACTTTACCATGTTTACGGATTAGTAACATGTATGATATCTGCGGTGAAAGTGGCAAGTCCAATAATTCTTGTTCCAAATGCTCGTGCTGGCAGACCAATGTTTCAAGATTTGTTAGAAACAATTGCAAAACATAAACCCACCATTTTCCATGGAGTCCCTACCCTATATTTAGCACTATTAATGCATCCTAAGATTAAAGATTACGATCTTACAAGTATTCGCGCCTGTGTTTCAGGTTCAGCACCCTTACCGGTGGAAATTATGAAAAATTTTGAAGAATTGACAGGGGCCAGTGTTGTAGAAGGGTATGGTTTGACCGAAACTTCACCTGTCACTCATGTTAATCCCATAGCTCCCGACGGAGAAGTGAAGCCTGGATCAATTGGGATGCCATTTCCAGATACTGAGATAAGAATATTTGATCCTGAAGATTATAATAAAGAATTACCTTTTGGAGAAGAGGGTGAACTTGGTATTAGAGGACCCCAAGTGATGAAAGGTTACTGGAAAAAACCTGAAGCGACAAGCGAGGTCATTAATTCCGACGGATTTTTCGTTACTGGGGATATTGCAGTAATTGATGGTGATGGATACTTTACTATTACAGATAGAAAGAAAGATATGATTAATGCGGCTGGATTGAAAATATATCCAAGAGAAGTTGAAGATATTCTATATGAGCATCCTGCAGTGGAGGAAGCTGCTGTTTGTGGAGTACCTGATAAATACCGGGGTGAAGTTGCGAAAGCCTTTATTGTATTAAAAAATGGAGAAACAGCTTCTACAGATGAATTATCTGAATTTTGCAAGACCAGAATGGCGAAATACAAAGTTCCGAAATATTATGATTTTATTGATGAACTTCCGAAATCTGCAGTAGGTAAAATATTACGAAGAGTATTGCGGGATGGGGAATATGAAAAAGCTAACAAAAAGAAAAATGTTTAGCAATTATCCATAACCATAATCTAATTTGGTCAATTTGTAAAACAAGAAATTTTTATTATCTAACTTATCCCATCAAAGTTTTAAAAGTCATTCAATAAATTAAGTATATCATATACATTTGTATAAAATGTGATAAACATGAAGAGAAAAATTAATCTATTTTTAACAATAGCTCTTACCCTTTCCATGCTGACTGGAACCTCACTTACACTTAATGTGAATGCTCAACGTGAGTCGATTACAATTGGTGCATTAGGTCCACTTGCAATTCCGACAGGAGTTGACATGGAAAATGGTGCAAAGCTTGCTGTGTCCGAAATTAATGCTGGAGACGGAGTAGATGTTGATGGAACACCCTACGATTTTGAATTGTTACTAGAAACCACTTCTGGTTCAACTGGTTTGCCAGATGCCGATACTGGTGCTGCAAATTATAATAAACTTGTTGCTGGTGGTGCAGTGGCAATGCTTGGTGGTTTCAGGACTGAAGTAGTTGTTACGTTACAATTCATAATGAATGTTACGGGCATTCCATTCTTAGGAGTAGGTTCAACCGCGCCTATAGTTACTGAATACTTCTATCGAGTAGGACCAGTAAACGGAACAACTTTAGCAAGAAATTTGATTGCATTGTATGGAACCTTCCTTGCTGCAGCCCCACATAATGTGTCTAGCGTAGTAATAGTTAGAGAAGATGCTGTTTGGACTTCAGCGATAGGTGCAGCCACAAAAGGTGCTTTAGAAGGACTCTTTGGTATGACCGTTGATTTGGAAACCGTTGATGCAATTCCTGAAAGTGCGAGTGGATCAGATGTAGCTTCTGCTATGTCCGCAATTGATGCTGCTGATTATGATGCAATTTTACCATTATTTTCAGCTCCTGTTGGCCAGAGAGTTACTGAACAATGGGCAGCTTTAGGTCTTAACGAAGATCTCTACATGGCGGGCATTAATGTTGCAGCACAAGATAGTGATTATTTGGAAGATACTGGTGATGCAGCAACAGGTGAAATTACATTATTAGCCGCACCCCCAGATCAAAATCCAACTCCAACCTCTGCTGCATTTAAAGCAGCATATGAAGCAGAGTATGGTGAACAACCAACATATACTGCTTTCGCAGCTTATGACTCGGTAATGCTAATCAAAGATGCTATTGAAAGAGCAAAATCATTTACGTCTGCTGATATTCATGCTGCCTTACCTGATGCTGATTATAAGGGTGTATCTGCAACAATAAGATTCACATCTGAATCTTCTGCTGCACAAGTTGCGTCTGCTTCTGTGCCAGCTACATTAAAACCATTCAATAACACAGTTGCTCATGATTTATTTACAACGAGCACTGTTGGAGTATCTGGTTTCCCTTATAATCAACCTTATTTTGCACAATGGTTCTCTGATGGGACACAAGGTGCTGTTTGGGGTGGCACCTCAACAGGATTCAAAGAAGCAGAAGCTCCATCCTATGTATCCGAAAGTGAAGATGGTTTCTTACCCGGATTTGAAGCATTATTTGCAGTATTCGCTATAGGTACATTTGTAATTATTAGAAGAAGAAAAAACTAAATATATCGATATAACAGAATATCAATCAAAATCACATAAAAAATAATCATATATTCTAATCTAATCTTAAATTTGATAATTCTATATTGCTATAAATAATTTCACCGAAAATATAAGGCTCATTTTGATATTTTTTGAAAGTGTGCTAATTAGATTATCTTCTCTAGTAATTATTGGAAAAATTCGGAGAAAAGGTTAAGTTAATACTATCAAACGACGATTTGTAGCTTTCAAACAAAATTTGATTTGGCATCATTAGTTGTAGGTGATTTAAAATAAAAA
Organism: Candidatus Heimdallarchaeota archaeon; assembly: GCA_021399405.1. The sequence continues at coordinate 22,750 of JAAFKL010000304.1, forward strand.
GCAAGGAAATAACACCAACTCCCGAAGTAGGTGGTTTTGTAAACAGGATAACAACTTATATTCAGAGAGAATTAGAAAATAATGAAAATGCAGGTTCAATCATTTTTTTGGCAATATTAGTCCCATCATTTTTGGTGTACCTAATTGTATCTAATCTTCAAGGCGGTAGCGTAGATACAGAATCAGTAGTAGGGATTATTGTAAGGGGCTTTGCACGGGGTGCTTTCTATGCATTAATTTCAGTTGGCTTCTCAATTATATTTGGTGTTGCTAAGATGTTTAAACTCTCTATAGGTGGATATTTCGTTATAGGGGCTTACACGGCATTTTGGTTTAAAGAGGCATCTAAGATGGGAATCAATGAGGTTCAGAGTAATGGAATTTCAAATCAATCTGACCTGATTTTTACTTTAATCATTTATGCACCAATTGTATTATTCCTTGTTTTTCTAATTTACCTATTTAATTATTTTGGGAAAACCATAGGTATAGGATTAGTATTGATGAATCTGGTATTTCTGATAGTGCAAAGACAGTTGCTAATTGAAAATTATAATACTGATGGTTTTGCTGCAACGACTTTAGCTTTCTATATTCAAGCTGGTTTTCTACTTGCAGGGATTAGTTTCATTTATCTGGAGCTCTCAAATAAGCAAATTCTCATTTTTATATCTAGTTTAAACATAATCGCCTTAGTGTTTTCTTTAGATCCAAATTTCTTAATGTCGCCAGCCTTGTACTTATCTATTTTCTTCTTTTCAATTATCATAGTTGCCGTAATAAGTATGATAGTTGATAGATATATATTAGAAAAGGCAAGAGCAACTCCTACAAACGTGTTGATTATTACATTTGGCATTGCTTTGCTTATACAGAGCATAATTCCATTATTCAAATACCCAACAAAAGATGGATTTGAAGTGTTTGGGATTGATCCTCATAGTTTAGGAGGGATTGTGATCATTGGAGAGAGATATCAAATATTTGGAACAACCATTCAAGCTTTACAAGTAATTTCCGCGTTTCTATCACTCATCTTCTTAATTATGGTATATTATTTCATTAAAAAAACTCCGATGGGAAGAGCAATGGAAGCTGTGTCAGAGGATCCTGAAGCTGCATGGCTAGTTGGAATTAACGTTAGGAAAGTGTATTTAATTGCTACGGGATTAGGGATGGCATTGGCTGCTGCAGCGGCAATTTTGACCACACCCTTTGATGCAAGACCGAATTGGGGAGTCTACATGGGTTGGACTCCATTAGTTTTTGCAATAGCTGTGGTCACACTCGGTGGGATTGGAAGTATATTTGGAAGTGCAGTTGCGGGTTTTATCGTTGGATACACTGAAGTAACAGTTGCATCAAGCGATGTTTCGTTAAGTGGTATTGTTCCATTAATTATGATATTTATTATTATGCTGATTAGACCAAACGGATTATTTGGAATTGAGGAGGACGATGAATGAAAATTAATTGGTCTTACTATTACGATGAGATCTCAGACCGAGTTTTTTATATTCTAGGGTTCATCTTAATAGTCTCTCTACCATTCATGAAGGATTGGATAATTATTGGGGAAGCCGTGACAAATGCTCAACAGATTGGGATTCTACCAAACAATGCAAATTTGACCTCAGTCTTAGTACTCGCTTCAATCTTCGCAATATTTGCTGCTTCATGGGACCTAGTATCCGGATTTAGTGGGCAGATTTCATTTGGTCATGCTTTATTTCTTGGTATGGGGGGTTATTTCTCCATAAAAGTTAAACGAGGTCTAGTTGTTTATGATAACGAAATTTTTCCGGGCATGGAAAATAATTTTCAAGAAATTGGTGGAATAATTGTTGATGTTGCAATGTTACAAGCGATATTTATCGCATCGATCTTGACATTGCTTTTTGCTGCACTTTTAGGCATTCTGACATTGAGATTAAAAGGTCCTTATTTTGCTCTTGTTACATTAGTTTTACCATTAATTGCAAGGATCCTTGTTACTAAGAGATGGAAAGATGTGTTTGGGGGTGATTCGGGATTGCC
>JAAFKL010000305.1 GCA_021399405.1 Candidatus Heimdallarchaeota archaeon
AACTTTATTTCTTGCCATAATTATCAGACTCGTTTAAATTTAATTTTGGATTCACGCTTCGTATCTTGAAATCGTTTTAACATCTGGAGCAATTGATCTTCATCAATTGTTGTTATTCTCCCCATTTGGGCTAATTGGATCAATTGATTTTCTATTGCCTCTGCAAGTTGAGGTTTGACCATCTTCACATTTGCCAACCTTGTTCTCGCCCCTTCAGTTAAAATTTGGCGCAGAAACATCTGTTTTTGACGTTCTGCTTCTTCCAAAGCACTCTGTTGTTGACGATTGACTTCTTCGCTTTGTTGCTGTCCTTGTGCGGAATCTTGAAGTTCCTTCAGACGCTTTTGGCGAATTTCATCTAAATCGTCACTCATATTCATCAATCCTAGCTTTAATTACATCGCTTTGCGATGGTATCAAGAAAAGCCATACCCTTTGCAGTAATTTGTCGTCCATGTGGAAGGGTTTCAACTAATTTTGCTTTCTCCAATTGTTGAAGAATTTTTCTTGCAATGCTTCCGCTTCCTCTTCTAGACTTTTCTGCTTTGGATCCTCTGTTTTTTTTCCCACCAAAAAGAGCTTTCAATCTTCTGGTGCCCATAGGACCGTTTAAGTAAACTTTTCTTAGTACAGCTGCAGATCTAACATACCACCAATCAGGATTATCAGGAGGTAATTCACGATTAACACCTGTTTTCACAAATGGTGCCCACGTAGGGGGCAGAATTTCTGGTAAAGATTTTAAATCACCTGCAGTTTCTTCGATGAAAGTTACTGCTGGTACATCATAAACTGTTGTCATTGCTGAACCACATTACACTTAAATAGTGTTTAATGCAAGATATATAATTGGTATAATTAAAAGATATTATAGATTCCCTCTTGAATAGTAAGTGATCAAAATCACTAACGCGTTTTCAAATGGCACTCAACCATAAAATACTCTTTAAAACAAGATGCTTTTTGACTTTTATATCGGATGAAGGAAATTATAAAACAGGTAATCCATGGAAAAGTGCATTTACATATTGGAAAAGCTGGAATAACAACAGAATTTCTTTCTCAATTTGAAAACCTGTTCAAAAAACGAGCAGTCGTAAAAGTAAAGCTACTCAATCTAATGGATTTCGAGAATGCAAAACAGGCTTTCCTTCATCTATCAACTGTGACCAATTCTAAAATAGTTGATGTGCGAGGAAAAACTGGGGTTTTTCTAAAAAAGAAAGTGAAATAATTCTAAAATATTATCCACGTATTACCCCTATATTTATTTAAAATTTGTGAACTTATATTATGACTAAAAGTTTCAAAAGTTTAATCGACTCCTTAGAGGTTAACATTGACCAAAACAATCATTCGAAAATTAAAACTTTTGATATACGGGCTCCAGCAAACCCTGTACCGACTCCAGACAATTTTCTGATTCCAACTGAGGATCAAATGTTAGAAGATTCAAATACTGACACAGAAGTTGACGAGGTACCCTTAGATAATATATACCTTGATTCACAACAGACAAATTCCAAAAAACAATTGACAGAAACATCTTCAATGGATAAATTCCTTGATGGAATTATAGATGAAAACAAAAATAAAATTGTTGTTGTGGGTGTTGGTGGTGGTGGATGTAATGCAATAAATAGATTAAGTAAAGTTAGCAGTTACAAAGATGCAGTCCTAGTAGCTGCAAATACTGATGCAATTCATTTGCGTGATATCCAGAGTACAGAAAAAATATTACTCGGTCTTGAACTTACCAGAGGACTTGGTGCAGGAAATGATCCAATAATAGGAAAAGCTGCTGCAGAAGAAAGTGTTGATGTTATTAATGCTACTTTAGATAATTCAGATATGGTATTTGTAACAACCGGATTGGGTGGAGGTACTGGAACTGGTGCGGCACCAATAATTGCCAATGAAGCCAAAAGATTAGGGGCTTTAGTTGTAGGTGTATGTACTTTACCATTTGAAATGGAAGGCGAGCAGAGGGCTAAACATTCCATTCATGGGTTAAGAGAGTTTTACGAAGCTTGTGATACTGTAGTTGTGATCCCAAATGAGAAATTAATGGAATTAGTTCCAGATATGCCTATAAATGTTGCATTCAAAGTAGCTGACGAAATTTTAGTTCGTGCTGTGAAGGGAATAGTAAACCTTGTGAAAACTCCAGCATATGTGAATGTTGATTTTGCTGACATTCGCCAAATATTAAAGCAAGGTGGAAGTTCAGTAATTGGGATGGGTGAAGGTGAAGGTGAAAACAGAGTAAATGATGCGTTAAGAGAAAGTTTGAGCAATTCTCTTCTAGATATTCAGATCATGGACTGCAAAGCTGCATTGATAAACATAACAGGTGGTCCTTCATTATCATTGGAAGAAGTCCAATCTTGTGTTAATACTATATCACAGGAGATGGGAGATGATAGTGAGATAATATGGGGAACCCATATTGACCCATCCCTTGGTGAAAAAATACAAGTAACGACAATATTGAGTGGAGTGTCTAGCCCATATAATATTGATTTCCAACTCGATGAGAATGAGTTAGAGAATTTACCTGAAATAAAAAAACATTCAATACAAAGTATATGGGATTAGGCCTTCATGATCGATTTCACGTAAACAAGCTCGTTAGCATGGCATCTAAAGACGATTAATATTCCAGACAATAGAAAATCATTCAAATTATCTTCAGTATGCATATTTTCCAAAATTATTATGTGAATCAGAAGATTGGAGTGTTTATAAATCATGAAATCATCTTGTCCCATCTCCGTATTTTCACTCCAACCTTCGTTTTTCAGTTGTTGAGGAATATTATTCAGATGACTATTAGATTTATTAATTAATTGATCTCGAATTTTATGAGTTGACCGATTGTTAAATTGTTTTTTTTCTTTTCCAAATTTGATACGATCTTGAAGCCGAATTGAATATTTAGGCAAGTGTGATTGATTTTGTGTAGTGAAATTTAACTTATTGAAGTATCCGATTATTGGAGACGAGTTGATACTAACATTGTTAACCCCCAATAGGATTTGAAGGATCGATTTTCTCAATTCATTTTTTTGATATGTTTTCAACTCTCCATGTAATGTTTTGATATCGTTTAGTTTATTACGAACTTTCTGAGTATTAATGGTTAATTGCTCTTCTGATGAACCTATAATTATCAAAGTGATTTGTAAATATGTGAAACCGTTCCAAGGATTAAATGAGAATATAAAACGATGATTTGATAACACATCTAACATTTTTGAAAAAGTGTTTGAATCAACCTCAAGAGAGCAAATTTTGTATGGTCTCCATAAAGTCCTATGATTGAATTTGTTAAAGATTAAAGTTGTATTTTTGTGCATCTCAATAAAATCCTCAAATAATAGTGAGTGGATTCCATATCCAGTTATTATTTTCACGCTATGAATTTTTATGATCTGGGGATTGATTGCAAATTTATTCTGTAAATTATTGGTTTTTGAATTTTTCTTTTCTAAGATTGAGACGAGGATTATGATCTGATGATTTTGCACGATTATTGAAATTCGATTATTTTGGCTATGTTTTAGATCATCTGCGAGTAGCTTAATTACACTATAGCTATATTGAGGAGAAACTTCAAATCCATAAATTGACAAATTATTTTTATGATATTTTGTATTGAGATGACTCCGAGTGGTAATTACTTCATCAAAATACATTGTTAAAATTATAAATTAGATCTTTTAAACTTATGAAGCATTTACTTAATCCAAATATTTGGAATAAAACAATGATATAGCAGTCCATAAATCGAGTGAGGTTTGAGATAATGAGACTTCCACGGAATTTGGATATGTATCTCTAAACGATCCAGTTGAAAACCCACCAAAAATAAAAGTATCATATGATTTAATATCAATATTTTCTATTGGTTGACCTTTCGAAGAGAAAATAATTTTTGGACTTTTTCCTTTTATTAGAATATCGTTGGTTTTATTAATTAAATTTCCTTTGTATTTATCTTGGAAAATCGTTTCAAGGAGGCCGTAAAATCGTACTTGTGATCTAGGAATTTTAGTAGTTTTGTCTAATTCAAATACACCAAATTTGGATGAAAACAGTATGTTAAGATTAGGTAATATCCCTTGATACCCCATAGCAGTTAATAAACCGAAATGAAGAATATCAGGCCTGTCATTTCTATCCTCTCTATTAATTCCTCCCAATAAGTGTTGATGTGATGAAGCATCTCTTAGCGGAATTCGAGATCGAAGTTTCAAATAAGAAGCAACTGATTTATCACCAAACCAGGAGCTTGGAGCAAGATCAATTGCACATTCAGAAATAATTAGATTGATATGATCACCTCATAGTTAAAAAATTAGATACAACATTATAAACACTGATATCCCTCCAACAAAAGATAAGCCCCACACTAGTAAAGCCTTGTAGCCATATTTTAAATGATTTAATTTATAATTTCCTTGTAATTGTAATTCATTTAGACTGGTAACGGTTTGACCCTTCCATCCTGTATAAAGTTGACGTAATACAAAATAAATAGATATGATTGCCGTAAAAATATGAATAACTAATAATGGCAGATATATTCCATACAAAAACCAATTTGGTCCTGGGAATTCCACATTCCCTTCTGTGAAGAGTCTGAAAATGTAAGTTACAAGGAATGATGAATTGGTCAGTATTGCCATTCCCATAAAATTTCTGTGAATCTTGAATTGCTTCATTTTTATAGCGATAAAGGCGATTAACACAAAAATCAGTGAAAATAAGATTAAACCAAAACCGATCAAAGCTAAACGTGATGCAGATTCAAGAGACATAATTTGAATAGGGAAATTTGGATAATCAATGAATTGGTTGTTGGGAATAATAAAGCTCGAAATAATTAATTAATGGTGATCTTTAATCGTGGTTGAGTATTGTATATCCGGTAATTATGTCAATAAATAAAATTTAGATTAAAAACATACATCTTTTAACTTGGATTATATTACTGAATTTATAATCTAAAAGGTCCAGAACATTGAAGGTGATAATTTGAGTTACGAGATGATGTGGGTTGAAAAATATAGACCAAAGACTATTGATGATATTATAGGTCATGATGAAACAAAAATTAGACTTAAAGGATTCATAAAAAATAAATCCTTACCCCATCTATTATTTGCAGGTCCACCCGGTACTGGAAAAACCTCAGCAATTTTAGCATTGGCAAATGAAATATTTGGTAAAGAAGGACTACGAAACAATCTCTTAGAGTTAAACGCAAGTGACGAAAGAGGAATAGATGTAATCAGAAACACAGTAAAGGATTTTGCACGAATATTACCAACAGATGGAGCACCATTCAAGATTATTAGTTTGGATGAAGCAGACGCCTTAACAACGGCTGCACAACAAGCATTGAGAAGGACTATGGAGAAATATGTTTCAACTTCCAGATTTATTCTTCTATGTAATTATCCTGGAAAAATCATTGAGCCAATTCAGTCAAGATGTGCTTATTTTAGGTTTAATCAATTAAATGATGAAGTTATTAATGATTATCTTGTTGATATTTCAAAGAAAGAAAAATTAACCATTGATGATGACGGTCTTAACACTATAACCCGAGTATCAGAAGGAGATATGAGAAAAGCAATCAATATACTACAGGCTACAGCTGCTACGGGTAAAACAATTGACAAGGAAAGTGTCTTACACACAATTGGCGGAGCAGATCCATATGAAATAACAAGAATGTTAAAACATGCTTTGGATCAAGATTTTGAGACTGCAAAAAAAATGCTTCAAGAACTAATTTTCATCAGAGGTATTTCAGGTGCAGATCTACTAAGAGAAATCAATAAAGAAGTACCGAATATGATATCTCAGAGCGATAAATTATTATCAGTAATAGAATTAATAGCAGAAATTGATTTTCGATTAACGGAAGGTTCTAGCCCAGATATACAAATATCTGCACTTTTAGCTTTTTTAGGAAAAAAGAATGGATAAAATTTATTCGAACTCATTTTCAAAAGGAGAAAATAAAGCATATTTGGATTTAAAATGGTGTTCTCCATCTTTCAAAGAGGATATATCAAAAGAACCAATCCAACCAGGAGTATCTGTATATTGAACTTTGATCAAAAATAGAGAACTCGGTTCTGCTGGATGAATTGGGATTTTTGGCTGTCTCTTCAGTATCTCAGGCAAACTTCTTTTCTCATACTTTGAATCCATGATATATCCAATCATACGTCTTATTTGTTCCCTTCCAAATTTATCGCCTTTAATAATAATATAGTGACCGTTATTGGTTCCTTTTATGGATATATCTGTTATTAATGATGGAGTATTTTGACTACCAGCCCCATCTTTTTTAATAAATGTAGAGAAATTATGTTCTCCTTCAAATTGATATAAACGTTCAATATCAAATATGCTATCGAATTCTGAATAAGAAAGATGATATGCATAAACCTTATATTTTGGTTTTTTCGCCTTGAAATCCTCATTAATTGGAGCATAACTCCAAACCCTAATTGAATTATTATTTGGGAAATTCGCATTTATGCGTGCTAAATTAGGAGTATTTGTACAAAGTAATGTAAATACATTCCCAATAGCACTTACTCTGGTATCAGTTCTTGAAATTGATTGATATGAATTTTCAGTAAATGACCAAATTAAATTTGATCGTACAAAGGCCATTTCTATATAATTTTCAACCGTGTTTCCATTAGGTTGACGTTGAAAACCAGTAAAATGGTTTCCAAGATAGAAAACTCGGAATAAATACTTTTGAAGATCCATTGAAATACTTCTGAACTCCAGTTTATAATTAATAAAAATAAATTATCTAAAGAATTATGTTAAATTATTGTATTTATTAGAAATTAATTAAAGAATAATAGACTGCTACAATTATGTTGAGTAAATTGACTCAATAAGGATGATAGGATATTGTTTAATTTTGATAATAATAACCAAGATATTTCGTTAAGCCAAGTTGAAAAATTCGATGTAATAGAATATCAAAATGAAAGTATACAAAATTCGATATTTGTAGTATTCGATACATCAATTGATGAAAAAATTCCTGCATTGCTACTCCAGCTTTGGAATTTTGAAGGTGGATACGACCATGCTTTTGCGAATGTTGTTGAAGTTGATTTTAGCTTAAACAAACGAGTTAAACATTTTATACCAAAAAAACAATCAATGAAGATTGAAAATATATTATCCTATAGACCCATTGAGACAGAATTAAGTGATAAAGAACAATTCTTTTTTAACTTGTGGCCAAAAACCACATCTCCTGTTAAAAATGATGAAAACCCGATTCCATTTGAAATTACAGTTGTTGGAATAGAAAAAGAAAAATTAATACTACCAACTTGGACGCCATTACAACAAATTCCTATTGATAAAATAAAAATCGGCAGTAGAGTAGAAATTTGGACCGCTGCGGGTATATCAACTATAATGAAAGTTGTAAAATTGTAAAAATTAGTTTCCTGACCTCAAATACCAACCCAAATCAATCAAAGGATGAAAAATCTCATTTTTAATTTCTCCAAATGCAATTTTATGCCCTAATTCATTTGAAAGGAAGCATATTCCATCTGGGTTATTGATTTTTATAGATCTGCCAAAACTAACTTCAGTGAGTAAATTTAATTTAATTTTATAGTTATCATATCCATCAACTAAGCAGTTAATGAATTGAGGGTATAACGATATTTTATTCTTTTTTATTCTGAAAATAGGAAGTCCAATGGATAAGATTTCTTCGATTTTTGTCGCTTCAAAATCTATAAAGTTATTCTGGGACCACATGACAATTATTTGTTCTTTACTCTTGTTAAGATAAAATTGACCTACTTTGAGTTTAGGAGTAAAATGTAGATACTCAGCTAACATGGTAATTACATCGAGCTGATTGGTTCTTGTTATCATTTTATAACTCAAAAATTAATACTGGCTCAGAACTCAAGATATTCATCACAAAATCAGTTAGGCTAGAATCTTCATTGCCAGCAATTTACGTAAATCAACAATGATTATCAATTTTATGTTGATAATTATCTAAATTGTATCTCTTAAAAAAGGATCAATTTTATTTTAATATACAATACATTAATCGACTTAAAACATAAGCCAATCTTGTTGTTTTGTTTCAGATTTCAATTTTAGCTTGATTTGGATACGATCTTTTAGGTGCACGTCTTTTTCATTTTCCTCAAATGTTGGTCTTTGAGTTTTATCAATAATTTCCGCATAAAATGAGTGTAATTCCTCTTTAACTGAGGAATAGCTAGAATTTATCAATTCACTAAGCTTATCGGTTAGGGGAGAGCGTTTAATCCCATCACCTTCAATACTATGATTTGTTAAATCAACAAATATTGTATCAAGAGGAAGATACAATTTTTTATGTGAACGATATTTATGTGGTAATTGATCGATCCCAACAATATTTTCATTTCCATCTAACTCGGAACAACCAAATGTAATTCGATTATATTTAAGTGCGATACTTGGAATAAGATTCAAAAAGAATCCAAGAAATCGCAATCTCACTTCTTGATCAGGGTGGACAATCAGAATATTATCTCCACTCAGGAATGAAAATAGTAAGGTTGATGTATGTACAGTCCCAAATTTGTCAACTACAGGGTAAATCCAATCTGGAGAGTATGATAAATTCACCCAAGGATTAACGATTTCTGAATCAATTTTGTCTGGATTTGATATCAAAGGAGGTGTAAAAGGGTTTAATCCGACTGCGGAAGAGTCCAATAAATATGTTGACAGTGTAGCAATTGAGGGAGATAACATTTTATAATAACCGACTCCCAAATACCCATTCACGGAGGTGATTCTTAAACTCCCTTTAGGACTTGATCCTTGAGGGGTAAATGAATTAAGAATATTTACTGCCTTTTTTCTTGGAAATTTTATCGACGATTTAAGTCTAGTAAATCCTTTCTCCCTTGTGAAAACAGAAGATAAATAATTAAACTTGAGCTTTGAAAGAATAAAATAACCTCAGCTATTATTAAAATAATAATTAAAAAACGACTTAATCTGAAATAGATCCAATTAGGATAGGTTGAAATAAAACGGAAGCAAAAGACCAAAATACGTTACCATCTGTGATTTGACGAAGTTGATCAGCTAGTTTGGATGATGCTTCCACAGCTAGTTTTCCAAGAATTACAGAATCTTGATCATAAGATTTGACATCATCAATTATAACTCCAAATTTATATAATTCTTGCAAAACAGCTCCAAGATATTGTTCTGGAATGTTAATTTCCAAATGATAATACGGTTCATGTATTTTTGTAATTGATGATAATAATGCATTTTTAATTATTGATGATCCTATAATCATGCCATTTTCATATGTGTTGTATTTTTTGGAATTAGGATAATTTGCGACTATAAGGGAAAAATTTCGAATCCTTTCACTGTTTAAAGGAGATACTAACATATATTGCCTAAAGACCTCAATTAATCCATCTTCAGTTTCTTTATTTAATTGGAATTTTGTTATTAGATGGTTATTTTGACTATCTGAAAAAATTGGAAGTAAATCATTTTTCAGTGAATCACTTTGACCTGCAATTCCATTGATGCCATCCCATTTATCAAGATTGAATTCATTTGTCTCTGTTGCCATCTCGAATTTAAGCACTTTGGGATCTGATATTTCAAGATCAAATTTCAAAGCTTCTAATTCTGATTTTAATATTTCTAACTGTAAAGTACCAACTCCCATAGCAATTAATTCGCCAGTATCTTTGTTAATTTCAAATTCTAAACCAGGTGTTACTTGACAAATATCATTAATTGTGTGTTCTAGTTTCCCGATTTCCTTTAAATTTAATGTTTCTATCCCTATTGCAACAACGGGATCTTGTACATATGAAATATCAGATATTTCAGGTATTTCAATTCCCCTCGTAGTTAACACATCTCCTGGAATAATTGATTTTGAAACAATAATCCCGGCTATTTGACCAGCCTTAATTTCTTTAATATCTTTGGCAGTTTTTCCGATTATTTGAAAAATTTTGGTAATCCTAATTTTTTCGTCGGAATAACTAGGTTTTACAATATCACCTCGTTTCAAAGTACCAGATAACATTCTAATGATGTATGATATTTGACTTGAATTTTGAATTCTATAACCTCTACCCACTAGAAGGATTGACTTATCTTTGAAATCACAATTATAAATTTTAGCAAGAACATCTTTTGATGGTTCAGCAACAAATAAACTTGGAAATTTAATTTTCTGCCCCACCTGTGGAGATGGCAATACTGTTACCATTGTTCTTGCGAAACAATTCATAATTGGAACTGTATCTATCAAATCTTTCAGTTTATTATTTTTATAAAATTCTACAATTTGAGAAATTTTACCTCCTCTTTTCACAAATTCGTTATCAACTGCCCATCCATCGAATGCTGAACCGAGAATAATACTCCCATTAGCAAAACTGGGATAATTCTTTTTTTCTGCTTTATACTTATGAAATATTGAATGTATCTCACCAATAATTCTCTCAATTCTTTCTTGAATTTTTTCATTTCTCAATCCTAGTTCTAATATCAATCGATCTACTTTATTAATAAATAAAACTAGTTGAACTTTCTCCTTAATCGCTTGTCTAAGTACAGTTTTCGTTTGAGCCATAATGCCTTCAACAGCATCAACAAGAATAAAAGCGCCATCAACCAATCTTAATGATTCTGCTACTTTTCCTGAAAAATCAACATGTCCAGGAGTATCAATTATGTTAATTAGAAAGTTTTCTTCTAAGTAATCAAAAATAATTGAAGTATAACTAGTCTCAATTGTGATTCCCCTTCTCTGCTCCTCCGGTAAATCATCTAGAGCACGTAATTGACCAGCTAGATGTTTTGGTAATATACCTCCATAGGCTATGAAATGATCCGATAATGTCGTCTTTCCATGATCAACGTGGGATATTATTGAAAGATTGCGGATATTTGCTGTTTGAGACCACTTCTCAATAATATCAATATTTCTACTCATACAAAATCACTACTCAAAAATTTTATTCGAAGGTCTTTAATGAGTTAGCTTCTCTTAACTTTATTAAAATTTCACATTCTTTCTCGATCGATCCTATTATTCAGGTCCCATTCTTGTAAAAATTTTTTCAGTTTGTACCCAATATCGAATTCATCATTTATCAAATAAATCTTAATCCTCCCAAAACGCTTCTCCTTGATTATCTCCAATTTACGTAGATCTTCTAAATGTACTTTAACACGAGTATGATTTAATTTCGTTTTTTTTGAGATTGCAGTTACGTTCAACTCTAACTCTCTCGACAAAAGATCTAGGATTTTCAACTTACCCATACTCCCAAGTATGTAAAATATTGGTACAGGTTTCCTAAATTCAATTATCTCAAAATTGTCGATTGGTGTTTTATAACTTCTAATTGTTTGATAACCTCCTGTTCTAATTCCGAGACACTCGCATCCTGAATGGATATTAACTGCGTGTTACCACGATGACCGAGGCTCGATTTTTTATTTACAAGAATACCGTATTTTTCAAATTCTTTCAGATATTCCCAAATTTGTGTATGTTTTCTTGGACTTTCTATATGTTCTTCACAAACAATATGATAATTTTCCTCCACCTCACCAGTTGTTACATACGCTGTTTGTGTGTATTTTAAACGTCTAGTAATTGCAAGTAACAGAAGTAATTTATGAAGAGTCATGTCTTCCAATGCTGCACGCAATAATGAAGGTTCTATATTTGATTTAGCATATCTGACATGCTCAGGGTACACAATGGTATTACCCTCTTTATCTGCAAATTTACCTGCATACCACATAATTTCCAATGCTTGTCTTGCATCTCCCTTCACAGAAGCAATTTCTGCTGCTAGGAGGATGCTATCCTTCGTGACACTGTCAAAGACAAAACTCTGTTTTATTCTGTCTTCTATTATATCCATTAACTGTAATTTTGCATATTTCTCTAATTGCATAATTGCAGCTGATAGGCTACTACTTGTGCTTGGGTCTAATCGTGCCAAAAAATTAGTACTTCGTGATATTAGAAGTAATGCAATTCTATGTCGTGAATCTTGTTTATCATCTGAAGTTCTTGTCAAAGCATATAGAAGATCTTCTGATCCCCGATCAACTGCGTAATCGATCTCATCTAAAACAAGTAACATTGTTGATTGTTTCACTTCTAAAAGTTCAACAATCATTTCCATTAACTCATCTGCTGAGTAGCCTCGAGTTGGTACGTGTGAGTTAAGCTCCCTAGTTATTGCCAAAAGTATCATGAAAGGTGTGCGATTACGTCTACAATTAATGTGAACATATTTGATATTAAGATTATTATCTCTACCTTTTTTTTGAGCCCATAATCCAAACGTTTTAGCTATTGATGTTTTTCCTGTACCAACAGGACCAGTTATGATCATCCGGCGAGTTGAGCGAATGGAAGAAAATAATCCTCTAAAATGACGAGCTATGTTCTTTAAATTATCTGTTCGGTGAAAAAGATTATTTGGTAGATACTCTGCCGATAGTTTACTTTCATCAATGAATACTGAAGGTTTCTCTATTTCTTCATCTAAAAAATCTAGATTACTCATTCCTTATTGATATTATTAGTTTTCATAATATATTTACAAACACAGACCCTACTAAAAGTGAAAGACTAGAGTTTCCTTAATTTTGCAATAAAAAATCCATCACAGTGGTGTGTTGATGGAAGGAGTCTTTTAGTTTTCCCAAATTCTTCATGAATAGATTTAACGCCTGAAATACCAGGAATATTTATTTTTTCAATTTTGAATTTGTCCTTTAGTGGAAAGAGAACTTGTTCATTTTCAATTGTATTGAGAGAACAGGTTGAATAAACACATATTCCTTTTGGTTTTAATAAGGAAAGGGCGTTAGATAAAAGGTTAATCTGAATTCTTTGCATAGAGAAACTATTTATTATTGATTTTGATTTTTTTCGAGATGGGTTTGAGATAATTAAGCCATCGCCTGAACAAGGGGCATCAAGTAATACGCGATCAACAGAATCGATATTAATTTTCGCAGCGTCGTTTTGAGTAATTATGACATTTTCAATGCTATGCCGCATCAAATTATGAATAAGTGATTGAATCCGTTTGTATGATCTCTCATTAGCAATTAATAGACCAGTGTTTTGCATTCTCTCTCCAATGTAACAACTTTTACCCCCAGGGGCAGCAGCCATATCTAATACTACCTCACCAGGTTGAGGATCTAAAGAATGAACCGTTAACATTGATCCGTAACCTTGAGGCATAAGACATCCTTCTAGGTATGTTAAGGAACTACCAATTTTCTTCCAACCACGGGTTATAAATATTCCTTCAGCCAATTCTGGGATGGGTTTTGCTTTTATCCCTTCGTTGTGTAATTTCGCAATACATTCATTACGACTTATTTTAAGAAGATTTACACGGGCAGTATTGTATAATTGATCTGGGTGCGTATTGAGAACATCTATAGTTTGATCTAGACCGATCGAACTTACGAGATGATCCAAAAGATCCATATTAATATTGAATTTCTTAGACAAGTTTTGTAGTTGTAAACTAGAAATATCAGCAACCTCCCAATTAATTCAAAGATATAGTTTCTAAATGTAAAGATTTGCAATGGACAAAAGTGGAATGATAATTGAATTGCAAGTATAAGATTTGGCTAGGTTTTGTGACAAATTCTTTATTATAGAAACCTTCACTGATCTGTGACAAATAGTAAATATTATATCAATTGTTTAATTTCTATTATTGAGAATAATTAGAATCTCTCCATGGAGTATTTATTGATGATTAAATTAGGATCTATGATAAAAATTGACTATACCGCAAAAATTAATGAAGAAAATGGAGGAACCGTATTCGATACAACTATTGAAGAAATTGCTCAGAGTGAATTAATTTACCAACCAGATAAACATTATGAACCTATGTTAGTGGTTCTAGGAAAAGGATGGATACCAAAAGGACTAGAAACAAGACTAGAAAAATCTTCAATAGGGGACAAAATTGACGTATTAGTACCTTGTGCAGAGGCTTATGGTCCCAAGGACCCTTCAAAAATTAAACTTGTAGCTAGAAGAGAATTCCAGAAACAAAATATTAATCCATCAATTGGTGATAGAATTAAACTAGGATCTCAAATGGGGACAGTTCTTTCTGTTAGCTCAGGCCGAGTAAGAATGGATTATAATCATGTATTGGCAGGAAGAGATATTGAATATAGTATTCAGATACATGAAGAAATTGTTGGAGACGATGATCAAATAAAGGAATTAATCAAAAGAAGGCTTCCAGGATCTAGTTTAAGTGATATGAAAATTGAAATTGATGATGAGATTATTCAAGTATACATGCCCCACACTGCAAGATTTTTTGAATATATTCAGTTTGCCAAATCTGAAGCTGCAAAAGACATTAAAGAGATCATAAGCAAATACAAAGGGATTCAATTTATTGAATTCTTTAATTTTTAGCATTTTCAAAGTCAAACTTAATAAGATCTTAAATTATCGGATGTCAGAAATTGGGAATGGTTTCGCTGACAATTTAATCTGTTTTATAAACGCAATTTTAAATATACTCTCGATTGATTAAATTTAGATTTACCTAATTGAGGAACACTAAATGAGTTCAAAGAATAAACCACATCTAAATCTAGTTATTATTGGTCATGTCGACCACGGAAAATCAACTATGACAGGTCATCTTCTATATTTAACAGGTGCAGTAGATGATAGAAAAATTGCTAAGTTTGCTAAAGAATCTGAGAGTATGGGACGTGCCAGTTGGAAGTTCGCTTGGGTTCTTGATAAGTTAAAAGAAGAAAGAGAACGTGGTGTAACCATTGATATTGCATTCTTTAAGTTTGGTACACAGAAATATGATTTCACAATCATTGATGCTCCTGGTCACCGAGATTTTGTAAAGAATATGATCACCGGAACATCTCAAGCTGATGCAGCTTTACTCGTAGTTAGTGCAGAAAAAGGTGGCTTTGAGGCAGGTATTAATGTCCAAGGTCAAACCAAAGAACATGCTTTACTAGCTAAAACTTTGGGTGTTGGACAGCTAGTCGTTGTTGTAAACAAAATGGACACAGTTGATTGGTCTGAAGATAGATTCAATGAAATTAAAACAGAAATGGCTAGAGTACTCACAGAAGAGAAATCAATGTCATGGACTCTTGAAGAAGTCGACTTTATTCCAGTGTCTGGACTTGAAGGAGATAATCTAAAAGAAAAATCAGCCAACATGGGATGGTACAAGGGTAATACTCTGTTAGCTGCACTAGATAAGTTTACTGTGCCTAAGAAGCCAACAGATAAACCACTAAGATTACCAATCCAAGATGTATACTCAATTCAAGGTATAGGTACTGTACCTTCAGGACGTGTAGAAACTGGTGTAATGAGGCCTGGTGATAAAGTTGTTTTTGAACCAACTGGAAAGGATGCAGTTGTTAATACAATTCAAATGCACTATGAAGAAATTCCATTGGCAGAACCTGGAGATAACATAGGATTTGCAGTAAAAGGAATTGCTCGAAATGAAATAAGAAGAGGAGATGTTGTTGGAACACAAGACAAACCTCCAACAATTGCAGATACCTTCATCGCAACAGTAATTGTCATTAGACATCCAACTGTTATCCCTGTCGGATATACTCCAGTCATTCATGCAGGAACATCACAAGTTGCGTGTACCTTCCTTGAGATGAAAGAAAAAATTACACGTGGAAAATCTGGTAAAAGAATGAAAGTTGCAAATCCAACTACTTTGAAAAATGGTGATCAAGCAACAGTTGTTATGAAACCCGTAAAAGATTTTGTTATTGAACCTTTCCAAGATATACCTCAATTGGGTAGATTTGCAGTGAGAGACATGGGGCAAACAGTAGCTGTTGGTGTCGTAACTTCGGTTGTAGGCAAAAAACGATAAAATCAAATACTTTCATTTTTTAATAATATGAAGACATTCACAAATAATCGCAACATTGAATTTTAATTGCTAATTATTATTAGTCATATGTAGACTTAAAGTGGAACAAAACAATGTTAAAAGAAGCTACACTCGTATCTAGTACTGGAATACCTATATGGGTGAGATCTACAGGTCCATCTATTGTAAAAGGAATATTAGCTGGTGCAATGTTGGGTGCCTTGTCTATGTTTTCATCCGAAGTGACAGGGCAAGCTTTGAAATCTGTTGAAATGAGTGAAGGTTTACGTCTTCATATCCGACCTTTTGGGGATGGATCAATTAATTTGGCTGTTGTTGGGGATGAAAATATATTAGGTGATCCTGAGTTACTCGAAATAATTGATACATTAGAAAGTGACATTGATTTAATGTATTCAAGCGAAGCAAATGTTGATTTAAACGATCAAAAAACAAGTTCAATATATTTAGAACAATCAATTACAAAATTGGATGCGTGGTTTCAATCTAGAGTTTTCATACAAGCGGCAATACAAAAAGCAAGGGATGATCAGGTAGTTGAGATTTCTAGTCAAATTGCGATAATGACATCGAGATTTTTACAAGAGAAAATTGCTGTAATGATACTTGATGCTTCCCTCGAAGCTTTGTTTATTTCGACTACAGATTATATTAGTGAAACAATTTTGGCTTCGCTGCAACAACATCTAAAGGGATGGATAAGAGTGTCTTCACATGCAGAGCAATTGTTACCTGATTTATTATTTTTCAAAGATTTTTGTGTTGGAGTAAAGGCACTCAAAAGATATTATTTGATTTGTGCATTAGAATGGACAGGTTCAATTGGATCCACATCGGTAACTAGCAAAGTAAGATCTTGGCTATCAACACTGAATAGAAGACTTGGACCCTAAATATTATATTGTAACGTTTTCATAAATACCCGCTAACTCGAGAAAATTTCTAGCATCAGTCTCATTTATTAACTTGAAGCTAGGGATGCTCTTAGTTGTTGGAATCACTTCGACTAAACGCGTGTTAACTAGATTTTGCATTATTTCAATTGCCTCTTTAAATAGCATACCTGTAGCTTTCATTAACTCATCTAGGATCAGAACTTTGTGCTCTATTATCATTATTAATGCAATTGCAGTAAGAAGTCTATTCCTCGGAATTGTACTTCTGTCATTGACTAAACTCGGCATTATTAAAATTTAAGAAAAATTATACTTTTTAAATTCAGATGGTGTTAGCTGGATAGAATTTACTATTACAAAATCATTGTTTCAGTGAATTTTTCTGCAAAATTTTCTGATAAATCAAGATCAGATAAGTATATTAAATTATTTTGAACATCAATACCTTCGTTGAGATTATTAAAATTAAAATCGAAATTTCTAATTAAATCAAGTGAAGATGATGTAAATCCTATAATTTTACCTTCTGCATTAAAATTATTTAGGGTCTCAATCAAAAAATTCCAATTTGAAAGATCTGATCCATGAATCAATATTATTCCTGCATAGTCCATTTCTTGGTCCATGGCTTCAGATAATGCGACGGTCATAACTGAAGTGTCCTGACCTTTCGCAATTCCATTATTAGTTGAACATATTAAGACATCAATTCCCTGTTCTTCTAAAATTACTTGTGAAGCTAAAAACATCATATCATCGAACTTTTCTGTAAGGACTAACAGAACCGATTCTACCACGATAAGATACTTGTCATTATTTGTATTTTAGAATTTCTCATTATTTAAATGCAAAAGTGATTTATTTAGTAATTTTTTATTTATCTATTGATTCTAATCTTAAGACCATTATTAAAGACTTAGTTAGGTATTTCAACAGCTCTGAAATAAGCTTGATCCAAATTTGGATATAGTAATTTTCGCGCGACACATACAGTATCATTTTTATTCATTCTAAATACTCTAATTATTGAAAGGTCGCAAAAATGAGTGAACTTCTATTATTTGAAAAATGGTCAATGGATGAAATTCAGATTAGAGATTTAGGATTAGAAAAATACATTAATCTGAGACCAATCATTATTCCACATTCGGGTGGTCGCCATGCTTCACAAAGATTTAGTAAGACAAAGTTAAACATAGTTGAACGATTTACCAATAAATTAATGCGACCTGGAAAAAATGCCGGTAAAAAAATGATGGTCACAAATGCAGTAGAAGCTGCTTTTGAGTTAATTTCATTAAAAACTAAAACAAATCCAACCCAAGTACTTGTTGATGCGGTGATAAATGCTGCACCCCGTGAAGAAACAACACGAGTATCATATGGAGGTGTTGCTCAACATCAAGCAGTTGATGTTGCACCAATGAGGCGAGTTGATTTATCTTTAAGATTTTTAACTGAAGGTGTTTTAAGTTCTAGTTTTTCATCTTTGAAAACATTACCGGAGAGTATTGCAGATGAGTTAATTGCAGCCTCGAGGAACGAAACAACTTCAGCAGGAGTTAAAAAGAAACAAGAGCTTGAACGAGTTGCATTTTCTGCGAGATAAGGTGATTATATATGGGTACAAGACCAGCACACTGTTACACTAAAATTCGAGGACCTGCCAATACTCGTACCAAAAAGTATGTACGTGGTGTTCCAGGAAACAAAATTGTAATGTACGATATGGGCAATAAATCATTAAAATTTGACCTAGATTTACATTTAATTAATTCAGAAGCATGTCAAATGAGACATATGGCAATTGAAGCCGCTAGACAAGTTGTGAATCGAGATTTACAAAAATTCTTAAGCAGAGACGAATATCATTTCAGAATACGAATTCATCCCCACCATGTTTTAAGAGAAAACAAAATGATGGCGTTTGCAGGTGCAGATCGTATGCAAGATGGAATGAGAAGATCATTTGGAAAACCAACTGATCGATCTGCAAGAGTTAAAGCTTATTCAGAAGTCTTAACTGTTAGCGTAAATGCAAAGAATTATGAAATTGCTAAAAAATCACTTGCTAAAGCAATCTCAAAATTGCCTTCACCATGCAAAGTTATTGTGGGTAAAGGTAAAGAACTTTTGACTAACTATCAATAGTTGTCGAGGTAGCTCAGTCGGTTAGAGCGTTAGACTCATAATAACGA
>JAAFKL010000306.1 GCA_021399405.1 Candidatus Heimdallarchaeota archaeon
AAACATACAAATCCAAATCGCAAAATTAACTGGTAATTACAAAAGAGGAAATGAAAGAAAGGCACGAAACCATCCAAGAAATAGAGACTGACATTTAATTATTGAATAGTTAAAAGTAATTTATTGATATTCATGATAATTCGATTATTTGAGTGTTAGATATTGGTAACGGATTTATTTATATTCTATGTTGTTCTAATTCGTTCCCTTAACCTTCAAGATAGGGTATGATGAAGTCCTGTACGTTACCTCGATCTACTCTAAAAACTCCTCCAATGCCTACACAGTTACCATTCATTCCGAATGATGTCACTCCAGCAATTACATTACTATCACCAAGGAAATTCGGACCACCAGAGTCTCCAAAACAGGTTCCTCCAGTATTTGGATTGTTAGACAATAACATCGCAAAATCACCAACCACTCCTGGTGCATTGATCGCAATAAGGAATGGATAGGCTACCATTCTTATTTTTTCTGAAATCATTGTGGGCATGACTTGTTGAAGCCCATAGCCAACTGATGTAAAGGTTGTAACATGTGAACCACGTTTTTGTTGCAATATATCTAATCCATCGACATCAGGGAGTTCTCCATATGTATCTAAAACTAGTCCAGGTTCTTCTAGAATTACAATACCAATATCATGGAAATAAAAAGCAGCTGTTTCATATTCAGGATGTGCTGCCCATTCAACTGCTTCTATAGTGTTCGCCCCACCCCCGACTGGATAATCGTTATTTCCATTTTCAATATCTGATTCGGTAAATACTCTGAGTCCCGTATATGGGTCATCAGGGTAATTACTAGTGCAGTGACCTGCTGTTAATACAACAGTTGCTGATAAGAGAGTGCCAGTACATCGATACATTGGTTCTCCACCAACGTCCATTATGATAAGGATAACCCATGGATGGTCCTCCCCATCTTCTTGTCCATCAGTAATTGCAGTACTCGGTGTAATTAAACCCATAATTAGTGTAAACCCGACTACAAAAACAGACAGATTTCTTTTGTTAAATAATTTATTTCTGCTTGTCATTAATGCTATCAACGTTCTTGTTTATATACGAATTTCATCATTTATAGTTGTTTTATTCGTATTATCATCATGGACTTACTAATATGATATAAACATTAGTTCGCCCTAGAAAATAAAAAGATAATATTGGTGTGTTACGACAATTTACCTTGATTATTGATTGAAAAAAATCAAGTAATTTTTAAAAAATGTGCATCTATTGATTGAAATGTCAGCCAAATCCTTCTCTATCACATTATTTAGCTTCTCGGATCTCTATCATAGTTAAAATGATCAAATATTAGTGATTCATCATTTTTCAATTGGTTCATACCACATGAGACGATTGTCTATCTCGCTAAATTCCTTGGATAAGAAAAATGGGAAGCTAATTTGATTATGCTTATTCTTTCCAAATTTAACTTCAACAACACAATTTGTTTCTGAATCTATGGGGATGATCTTATCTTCAAAAGTAACCTGTGCTATTAATGTCACATCCGTAGATTCAAATCCATCAACAACAATTGGGTATGTAGGTTGTATCATACGATATCCATCTTTTTCAAATAGATCCCAATCAAAACTATGGGCCTGATTGATATTAACTTCATTCAATCGAGCTTTACCAAGGATTTCGAGATATTTCATCCCATTTCCATTTTGAAAGCCAATTTTAATTCCAGTAACCATGCCTCGATTTGCCCCCTCATTATGTAAAATAAGGGGGATACACAATTGAACGCCCCCATTAAATTCTGATGCGATATAACCATAATTTATGATCTCATTAGGGTATATATCTGCTGGTTTATTCATTTTTAACCAATTATATATCGAGAGAACCAATGCAAAGACAGCTGGTGCCAAACTTATTAAATCCAATTCATAACCTGAAAAACTTACCATAATTCCACCTGTGGGTGATGTTTAATGAATTAATGGTGAAATATATCTATAAATAATTGCTTAAGTTTAGTATGAGAAAAAGATAGAAAATAGATCGATTATTCTCTTACTTTATTAATCTGAAACCAAATCTTCTATTCAATATTATAATAATTAAAAAGCTGTATACTACAAGGTTCAACTTCCTAAATTTGCATATTGTAGTGTAAAAAAAATGGAGCCTCAGGCGGGAATTGAACCCGCGACTTCTGCCTGACTGGGCTGGTTACGTACCAGCTTACCAAGGAAGCGCTCTACCGCTGAGCTACTGAAGCACCAAGAGACTCCAATCTTTCAATTATACCTTGAAATATAAATCTAAAGTTCGTTTACTCTTTGAATTGATTGATTTAAAGTTAATAGAAGTTTATCTTGAGTCAATGGGGTCAAAGTAGTAATAAAACTCCCAAATTCTGCAGTTTGATTGATTTTGCTCAATGAATTATTGAAATTGGAGCATGGATGAAGCATTAAATTTAGTAGAGTCCCTGTTTTGGAAATAAATCTACCGCTGGTCAGAGTTCCACGAAATATAACATTGATATATTATCCATTTCATACATTTTCAATATAATTTTAAGAAGGTGATAAAATGACTAGATTAATTTGTAAACGGACAACTAGACTTTATAAAATATGATAGAAACGAGATTTGTGCTAACTTCCACTTTATTGGAAAGTCACAATGAAGAAACAATTGCCGTTCGCCAATTTGGTAAGGGTGCGTTAGCAGCAGCAGCAAAACAAGGTTTAACCGTAATAATTGATGTATTCAGAGCTAGTAACACTGCATTGGCTTTATTAGAATTAGATACAATTGTATTTCCTGTTGAAACAATAGATGAAGCACTAATTTTGGATGTAGATATTACTGTAGGTGAAGAAGACGGATCGATTAGTGAGTATTTTGAATTTGATAACAGCCCTATTCAAATAGGTGAGAATGCAGAGAAAATCAGAAATAAACGAGTAGTATTCCGAACTACAAATGGTACTAGAGGTTTAATTCGTGCAAAAGGCTCCAAAAGAGTAATCATGGGATCAATAAGGAACCTATCTGCTGTAATTAGATATTGCAAAAAGAGATATGATAAAGAGAACACAATTTCCTTTGTAGCTATGGGTTCAAAAGGTGTATCACGTATCGAAGATACACATTGTGCCAAAATGATGTATTACAGACTTCTAGATGAATGCAAATTAGATTACGATAAATCCACTAGTGATAATCCTTGGAATCGAGATTGGAAGCAAGAAATTATAGATGATCGAATGACAGATAATTACAAAGCTCGTGATTATTATTATTCCTTAGAGTTAGACGCCACTGATGCAATACCAAATTTTAATCAACATACCAACAGGTTATATCTCCGTAGAGAACCGAAGGATAACGAATAAATTATGATGTTCAATACTTCTTATTCCTAGAAATCTTAAAGGTATACAATTCGCACTTTATTTCAAACCAAAACCTCTTTTAATTTAACAATATATGATTGTATATGGAAATGATAGATGCAAAAGATTTACACACCGCTGCAAAATTTTTGAAAGAATTACGAGTTCAGATGGTGGGAGATCTTCCCCATTACGGTAATTATGGTTTATTTTTCAGGAACGATGAGATTACTACAGGTCTCATGAATAATACCAAAGAAATAAAAATAAATTTACTCGATGGCAATTTTCATTATTATGATACAGAACATGGTTGGACATATGATTTAACAAAAACAGATGCCCCCACCGTTATCATTGAATATCTCAATTCAAAGGGATTTTCCACCCCAGAAACTCCATTACCTACAGTATCGATTTCTCAAATGCATAATTATCACAACTTTGCCATCAAAGCAAATCAGTATCTGGAACAACTGAGAATGAGGCTCACAGGACAATATACTCAAGTTTATCTGTGGGGTCACAATTTTGATTTTGATCTTGTCTGGTATACAGGCTCTCCATCAGATGAGGGGTATGATGAGCAATTAGATATTGGTGTATCTCCAGGTGATGGTGGACATCCAATGCCATATCTATATGTCACTCCGAGACCGTTCAATGATGATATGGTGAGTTCAAATCTACCAATAGGAAAGTGGGTAACTGAATCTTGGAAAGGAATATTGGTCGAATGGGAGGAAATTTTATCAAAACCTCAAGAAGAGGGTGTAAATTTACTCTTTGAACTGTATAATATAGCCTCAAAAAATTTCAACTGATTTTATTTTAGCTTAATATCGATAAATTGGGTATGAAGGAGATTTGGGAAATAGGATTTCAGATAATTCTCTACTTTCAGGAGCTATCATTATATCCGGTATTATATTTTTGATTTCTTCATAAGATTTTTCTCCAAAAACAAACATGGGAAAATAATTGAATGGTACTCGTATTGTAATATTATGATCTGGGTATTGTTTTACTGTCTTAGCAATAGTAAGTTCTCCCTTCTCGATCCGTAAATATACAATTTCTTCATAGTTGCTTATTGAGATATTATCAGTTTTACTGGAAAACGAACTTTCAGATAATCTCTTTTGAAGAATAGGTAATATGTTGTTAATAAACCACCCAAGATTAGTAATTTTTACCTGCCATTTCCAACCACTCAGTGGTTCAACACCCAACTCAATTAATTTTTTGTAAGTTATCATATCGTCAGAAACATTGAAACATATTGTATCCTTTACTTCGAAGGTTTCTACAATAAAATGAATAATTTCTTTGATGGCTGATATATCCATCTGTGAAATTAGGAAAATGTCTGGTTGTGTTGGTCGATCGATCGATACTGAAGTGAGAGTAAAGAAACCCGTAATTTTCCCGTTCTTCAATACAACATAGGTGATCCCAAAGTTTTCTCTTTTCTGCTTAGAATTATATCGGTATTGGAAACCTTCTCGATCAAATGTTGCATAAACCAAGCAGTGATCAAAAATCTCATTGTACATTTTTTCAATTGTTCCAAAATCTGAATCTATTGCTCTTCTAAATTCAAATTCTCCCTTATTTTCGGTAAATTCAAAATTCTCAACATTTAAACAATAACCAGTATCAGTTGGTAAACTAAATCCATAACCATATTTGGAATAAAAATATGGGATCCCTCTTAAAACGGATAGGAAGAGACCTTCCTGTTTCATTAATTTTTCATAGAAAGTATTTAGAATTCGATAAAGTCCTTTACCTCTGTGTTCTTCTAAAGTTCCTACAAATCCCATCTCAGCAATTTTAATCTCGACTCCCCCAATTGACCAATAATTAGGGAGCAAGATTAGCGATGATAAGATTTCCCCAGACTTTGAATCTTCAATGTACAACCAATAACTTTCTTCACGCAAAGGGTCTTCTGTGAATAAAGATATCATATAATCATAAAGAGGTTCCTGATGGATTAATACATTGAAGGCTGCAATTTTTTCAATTTCAGAAATTTCAGCTGCAATCTTAAGAATTAGATTATCTTCTAGAGCAATTGAATATCCTCTTGTTAGCGTATCCACGTATTTTTATTTTAAATAGTAAATAAAAATTAATGGTTTTAACTATTGAAGGAACAATATTTAGAAGTCGAAAATCTTCTTTTACATTATACTAAATTCGTCATTTAAAATTTTTTAATGGGTTCATAATTTCAATAATTTTTTAATAATATCTAGATATTCTAGTAATGAGTCTTTTTCACTTTTTATTGCAGCTCCTAGCTGAGATAGAATATCTGTAATATTTAACACCCACGTGGTTGAAAATATCTTTCCGTCTTTGAATTTGAAAAGGTGGAACCCAGTTGTAGATATTTTTGTATCTGTCGCATGAATTTCCTTCCATGTTCCAATATGTGTCGTAGTAACGTTATAATGAACCACTACTGTTTCTTTGGTTTCAACAATATCCATCCTTGTAAAATTAAGATCTCCAAATTGCTCTGAGAGCAGTTTAATTCTCGTTTTTATTCCTTCAATCCCAGCTATTTTTCTTAGATCATCTTTAGTTATATCGATATCTTGAGTTTTCTGGGGAATGTATGCTTCATGAATAATATCATCCAAAATTTCGTGCTTACCATCTCTTAGCACGTCATCAAAATAATGATTGACAAGGGTCATATTACTCGAATTACCCATTATTTCAACAAAATTTTGCTGAGTATTAAAACCTTGCACCACATAAATGTTTGTTAGAATCAATTACACAGAGGCTCATTTATCAAGCCATATTTTTTCATTTTCTCTAAGTAGAAATATCAAATGCAAATGGTATAGGCTAAAGTTTCAACAATTTTCTAATACTATCTAGGTATTCTGGTAGATTCTCTTTTTCGTCTACAATTGCCTTCCCAAGCTGAGAAAGAATATCCATTACATTTAACATTCCACTGATCGAAAATATTTTGTCATCCTTGAATTTGAAAAGATGGAAACCATATGTCGATATTTCCGTACCAGATGCAGGTATTTCATTCCAAGTTCCTATGTGAGTAAATATTGCCTTATAATGGACAACCACTGTTTCTTTAGTCTCGACTACGTCCATCATCTGAAAATTAACATCCCCAAACTGTTCCGAAAATAATTGCATCCTACTTTTCAAACCTTCGATACCAGTTATTTTCATTAGTTCTTCTTTCATTAAATCTCTGTCTACAGCCTTTGGTTCTGCTATATTATCAAAGGGAATGTATGCTGGGTGAATAATATTATCTAAGAGCTCATGTTTCCCATTTTTCATGACATCTTCAAAATATAGATTAACAAGCTCCACATTGTTCGAATTACCCATTACTATACAGAAATTTTACAGACTATTAAAACATTACATCTAATACTGTTTGTTAATATCAATAACACAAGGTCTCTTATTCCAAATAATCTTTCTTCTTTTTTATTTGTTAGAAATTAATAAGTGTGACGTTGCTCTTTTATTTCTCCCTCTCATATTGTAAGTATAACTCTTGTTAAAGCTTGAAACTGAATATTTTGAATTCGGGTAAAGTGCTTTGATGAAATCGGTTTCCTTTATGATTAACAGAAATTTAATGTCCTTATCTTGTATAGACGAAATCATACCTTCCAGTCTCTCATGATCTTTTTTTTGGAAGCTATTTTTTGAATAATCAGAAAATTCAGTATCATATGGCGGATCCAAAAATACGAAACTATTCCTATCTAATTTATTCATGTTTTTCTTCAAGAATGAATAAAAATCAAGGTTATTAATTTCTGAATTGTCAAGTAATTTAATTAATCCTGGTTCTTGTAAATTCCGCACTTTTCTAGCGAAATTCTTCCTGTTGTAGTTGATTCCACCATACGGTATATTGTAAAGTTGTCTCGCATTAAATCTAAACATTGAACCAAAGCAAAATTCACGAATGAAAAAGAAATGTGACGTTCTTTCGATATTATACTTATTATCAATTATTGCTTGATTGTATAAGTCACGAATATATGTGTAATAAGCACTCTTTATTGCAGTCTCAAAATAATCCCTATGATTTTTTTCATCAAAAATAGTTGAATGAGATTTTTCTATTTTCCTTGTTAATTTCCACTTCCGTACAATACTTTCTACCATAAATTCTTTCAAATGATTATATTTGTCTGGATCATCACCTTGTACAATATTAAATTTTGTATAATCAAAATTATTGGAAACTAACTCACCCAATCTAATTAGTTGTACTAAATTCTTACCGTTCGACTCAATTTCGGTTTTATCAAGTTGTTCCAAATAGAGAGAAAAATTAATATCTGATAATTCCTCAATGTAAATCCAATCTTCAAGAATCGTCTCTAGATAATCCAAAAATTTAATATTTTGATTTTTTACAGCTTTGTAGAAATTGACGAGATCTTTATCTATATCATTTATGAATGAATTTACTGGTAATAAATCAAAATACAAAGCACCACCACCTAAAAATGGTTCAACATACGTATGATTTTCTGGATTGAAATTTTCAGGAATATAG
>JAAFKL010000039.1 GCA_021399405.1 Candidatus Heimdallarchaeota archaeon
AAGTAGCACCAGTTGATGAACCAAAGGAAGAATGAAATGACAAATTATGGATTTGTAATTGACAACCGAAAATGTATCGGTTGCCATGCATGTACAGTTGCTTGTAAAGCAGAACATGACGTTAGTGTAGGAGTTAACCGCACCTGGGTCAAATATATAGAAAAAGGGGTGTTTCCAAACACTAGAAGACTTTTTTCTGTGATGCGTTGTAATCATTGTGTTGAAGCCCCATGTGTAGAGATTTGTCCCGTTACAGCCCTTTACATAAGAGATGATGGAATTGTAGATTTTGAAGGTCCAAGATGTATTGCCTGTAAATCATGTATGCAAGCATGTCCATATGATGCGCTGTACATAGACCCAGAAACCCATACAGCAGCCAAATGTAATTATTGCTCAAATAGAGTTGAATTGGGTTTGGAACCCGCATGCGTAGTTGTATGCCCTGAAGAAGCAATCATTTCAGGAGATCTTGAAAATCCTAATTCCAAAATATCTCAATTAATCTCTCTTGAGACAGTTACCGTAAGAAAACCTGAGAAAGGAACAGTCCCTAATGTGTTTTATATTGAGGGTGATGCAATTATGCTTACATCATCCGCAACTCCAAATGAATCAAGCTTTATGTGGAGTAAACAAGAAGCTGGTGTCGGACATTATGCAGGCAAGCCTAATTTCTTGACTGATACATCTGACTCAAATGGAAATGGGAGTGATTTCAAAAGGGTATATGATGCCCCAGATAAGGGTTTATTATGGGGATGGCAAGTACCTTCATATCTTTTAACTAAATCAATAGGTGCAGGAATTGGTTTACTTCTTTCAATTATGCTAATAGGTTCCGATCCTGATGGGGCTTTCTTTGTAGATTCTGATTTCTCATTAAAGATGTCAATTTTTGCAATATTGGCACTAACGCTTACTGCGGTTTTCCTGGTACTTGATTTGGATCAACCAAAGAGATTTCACACTATTCTGTTACGTCCAAACTGGAGTTCATGGTTGGCAAGGGGAGCGTATATAATTACCATTTACGGAGGTCTACTATCTTTAATTATCCTCCTAAGTCTGCTTGATAATGAAATACCTGTATTCGTTGCATGGCTTACACTGGTATTTGCTTTCTTAGCAGCTGTATATACTGCATTCTTGTTTGCACAGGCCAAAGCAAGAGATTTCTGGCAGAGTCCATTACTACCATTTGAAATGATTATACACTCATTATTAACAGGGTCTGCAATATTTTACTTAATTTTGAAATATTTAATAGATGGCAATTTATCAAATATTACGATTTTGAGTGATCCAGTAATCAATCTTGATTTGATATTCATGGGAGCAGCGATTAGTACATTATTGTTTGCGATTGCAGAAGTAACAATCCACCATCCCACAACAGATTCTCATCATGTTGCTATGGAACTTAGAAGTGGAAAGTGGGCATTAACATACTGGACGGGTGTAGTGTTTGCAGGTATAGGTCCACTATTTATCAACACTAGTACTTCACTGATACCAATCGTCCCAATAATAGCAATTATAGGAGTATTCTTACTCAACAGAGCTTGGGTCTATGCACCCCAGGAAGTAAAATTATCATAAGGAGGAAAATAAAATGGCAAAGAAAACAGGAATTGTTGAAAAAGTTGCAACCTCATTAGGTTTATTATCAAAATCACCAGAAGCTAAAGGTGAAAAACCAGAAAAAGCAACCACAGAAGGTACATTAACATCATATCCTCCATTTGAAAAATGGGACCATTGGGTTGAATACGATGCAAAATTATGGCCAAACCAAAAAGTTTCTCGGACTTTTCAAATTATTCCCACAACTTGTTTTAATTGTGAAGCAGCTTGTGGACTTGTAGCCTACGTTGATAAGGAAACAAATGAAATTGCAAAATTCCAAGGTAATCCATACCATCCTGCATCAAGAGGTAGGAATTGTGCTAAGGGACCTGCGACCATTAATCAGATAAAAGATCCAGAACGTATCTTATATCCATTAAAACGTGATGGACCACGAGGTAGTGGAAAATGGAAGAGAGTATCATGGGAAGAAGCAGTAACTGAAATCGCATATAAGGTTAGAACTGCAATAAAGGAAGATCGACATAATGAAGTTGTCTATCAAGTTGGTAGACCGGGGCATGAGGGATTCATGAATTGGGTACTTCAGGCATGGGGAATTGATGGTCATAATTCACATACAAATATTTGTTCGTCAGGAGCTAGAACTGGTTATGCGTTATGGCATCAGGCCGATAGACCATCGCCAGATTTCACAAATGCAAAATTTATTCTCCTCATTTCTGCTCATTTAGAATCGGGACATTATTTCAATCCTCATGCTCAAAGAATTATTGAAGCCAAAATGAAAGGTACGAAATTAGCAGTGGTTGATCCCAGATTATCAAACACAGCAAGTATGTCTGATTTTTGGTTGCCTACATACCCAGGATCTGAAGCAGCTGTACTTTTAGCAATTGCGAAGATCATGCTTGATGAGGGTTGGTACAATAGTGAATTTCTTGAGGAATGGACAAATTGGCAAACTTATCTAAAGGAATTACATCCTGATAAAGATGTAATATTTGAAAATTTTATTGAAGCATTAAAATCGGACTATTCTGAATATACACTTGAATATGCAGCTCAAGAAGCAAAAATTGATACTTCAAAATTACCGGAAATTGCTAGATTAATTGGAGAGGCTGGAACCAAATTCGCTTATCATAATTGGCGAGCTTCTTCTAGTGGAAATTTGGGTGGTTGGCAAACTGCGAGGTGTTTACATTTCTTATCCGTATTAGTTGGTGCAGTTGGTACTATGGGTGGAACAAGCCCGAACAGCTGGAGTAAATTCAAACCGAAAGTTCATGCAAATCCACCAAAACAGAAACAATGGAATGAGCTTAACTGGCCACCTGAATATCCATTATCTCATTATGAGTTGGGATTCTTATTACCACATCTCTTGAAAGAAAAGAAGAGAGGTAAACTTGATGTCTATTTCTCCAGAGTATTTAATCCCGTATGGACACATCCAGACGGATTCACTTGGATGGAAGTATTATCCAATGAAGAGATGGTTGGCATGCATATCGCTATGACTCCAACTTGGAATGAAACAGCTTACTTTGCAGATTATGTATTACCTATGGGGCATGCTGGAGAACGTCATGATATTACCAGCTATGCAACGCATACAGGTACTTGGATTTCGTTTAGACAACCTGTACAAAGAGAGGCTCTAAGAAGGAAAGGAACCCCTGTTCAATATACCCATGAAGCAAATGTTGGAGAAGTTTGGGAGGAAGATGAGTTCTGGATTGATCTATCTTGGAATATAGATCCCGACGGAAAAATGGGAATTCGACAATATTTTGAATCACCTTCTAAACCTGGTACTAAAATCACCATTGATGAATATTACAAAATTTTATTTGAGAATATTCCAACAGTTGTTGAGGCTGCGAAAGAAAAGGGAATGGATGCTTTGGAATTCATGAGACGAGTTGGTGCTTATGAGGTTGAGAAGTACAGCCTGGGTAAACATCTCAAGGAAGTACCAAAAGATCAAATTTCAAAAGGGAAGACAGATAAAACAACAAGTCAAGTGCTTGTTGATGGAAAAGCAATAGCTGTCAAAACAAAGGAAGGCAAAGTCGTAACAGGATTTGGTACACCTTCACGTAAACAAGAAATTTATTCTACTACAATGAAGGAATGGGGATGGCCAGAGTACGTAACTCCTGGATACATCAAGAGTCATATACATTGGGAAAATATGGATCGTTCCAAAGGTGAAATCTGTTTAGTTCCTACTTTCAGATTACCTGCATTAATTCACTCAAGGTCTGGAAATGCAAAGTGGTTGGCAGAAATAAGTCACACCAATCCAGTATGGATGCATCCTAAAACTGCCAGTTCAATGAATCTTAAGACCGGAGACTTGGTTCGAGTTAGCACAGATATTGGGTATTTCGTTAACCGAGCTTGGATCACAGAGGGAATACAACCAAATATCATTGCATGCTCTCATCATGTTGGTCGTTGGAGACGTAATGAAGACCCTATGAATAACATTTGGGCGATTAATACGGTTGATAT
>JAAFKL010000307.1 GCA_021399405.1 Candidatus Heimdallarchaeota archaeon
CGAATATGGTCTTCACTTCTTCCAGTTAGTCGCAAATACGATAATGTGCTGTCATCAATAGGGAAGAAACCTACTGTCGCTCCATATTCTGGACACATATTGGAAATTGTTGCTTTATCTGGTGTGGATAAATTATCTAATCCGGGACCGTAGAACTCAACAAATTTTGCCACTACTCCCTTTTGTCTTAACATTTGTACTACTGTGAGGACCAAATCAGTAGCTGTTGTACCTTCAGGCAATTCATTTGTTAATTTGAAACCGATGACTTCTGGTAATAACATATTATAGGGCTGCCCCAACATAACTGCCTCAGCTTCTATTCCACCTACTCCCCATCCTAAAATCCCTAATCCATTTATCATCGTTGTGTGAGAATCAGTACCAACACAAGTATCAATAACTGCTGTTTTTTCTCCTTTGAAGTCTCTTACATCAACAACTGAAGCAAGATATTCAAGGTTAACTTGATGAATTATTCCATTTCCTGGAGGTACAACTCGAAAATTAGTGAAGGCATTTTGAGCCCATTTAATTAATTCATATCTTTCCGTGTTGCGACTGTATTCATGTTTCATGTTAATTTGTAGGGAATCAGAAGACCCAAATGAATCAACTTGAATTGAATGGTCTATTACAAGGTCGGTTGGAATAAGTGGATTGATCTTATTTGGATCACCACCTATATCATTCATTTTTTCCCTAATCGCTGCTAAATCAACAATCAGAGGTACACCCGTAAAATCCTGAAGCACAACTCGAGCAGGCATATATGGTACATCTGCCTCTCCTACTCGATTAGGCCAATTTAATACTGAGTTTACGTCATTTTGTGTAACAAGAAAACCATCATAATTCCGAATCACATTTTCCATCAAAATTCTAATTGTAAATGGAGTCTTCTCTAAGTCTACTCCAAATCTAGCTAAAGATGAAATATTATATATTGTGTATTCTTCTGAATTTATAGTAGTTTTTTCTTTAAGGGAATGAATATCAGATTCTGCGAGATTAACCATGATTTTTTAATTTAATTATTTAATTAAGGGATTTCCATACTCCTAGCCATGATTAGTAAAATTGTGATTTTTCTGATTCCATAATGTATATTGTTCTTCAAATAATATTTAAAACTCATAAATGGATGCTAAAATGTATGAGAATTTGGAATGTCATTCCTATAATATTGACTATGATCCTTCTTATTCCCACAGCCACTACTTCGAGGTCCGATCAATTAGACCCTGTGTATGATACGCCTTTGATAACAAGAATTGCAAATATTGACTATGATTTTGCTGATGTTGATTCTAATGATGGTAAATTTCGTTTTAATGCAAAAGTTGAAGTTTTGAATCAGCAAGAGGAATCGATTACAATTACACATCCCGACACATGTGGTTTCGCTATAACAGTTAAATCCTTAGAAACAAATCCCGAAGCAACAATCTACAATTCAGAAAGTTGTGGAGATGCATTGACCGAAATTACGTATACTACGGGATTTACTCAAACAGAAACGAGTGTAGTTTTTACATCAGAACTCGCTTCAGATAAAATTCCTGATGGTAGATACTCTTTAACATATGGACAACCCTCATCTATCTATAATGAATTAGTTTCATTTATTGAGACGGTAATGATTGTTGTTGAAGGTTTAATTCTCATACAAAGTGAAATCCTCCCTCCTGAATGGGCTACCCTACATGATAATTCAACCACAGTATCAAAAACAGTCACAATTGATAGTTCTGAAACAACCAGTTATTTTGTGACAACAGATGAGCAGGGTTCGGTAACAACTTTGATTGTAATAGATAATCGCACTGAGGTGGAACAAATGAGTGAAAATACAAGTACCGGGGATGGAGATACTCCTGCTGGAGCCTCCGAAACATTGGATTTTAATATATTATGGTCGATTTTTCCATTTACAGGCTTGGTTTTCGTAAATCTAATCAGAAAAAGATCAAGGTGACTCAATATGGTTGAAAGCAATAACAACGCTTCAAACCTAAGTCTGATTAAACGATCATTCTATTGCTATTATCAGAAAGATAATATATAATTTTAATCTTATAGCGGTTCAATGGATTCTGCTATTCAGAATTTGAAAAAAATTGAATTACACAGGCATTTCGAGGGTTGTATTACCCCTATCATCTTCCATAATTTAGTTAAAAAAAATCATCCTGACAGTATATATACAGATTTCAACAAAATTAAAGAACTCTATTCATTTCAAGATTTTATGAGCTTTCTTGAAGCTTTTAGGGTTGTAGTGAATCATATTACGGAATATGATGATTTTAGAATTTTAGCTGACGGTATCGCTCAAGATCTAATTCGGGAAAATATAGTATATACAGAGTTCTTATTTTCTCCAGAACCTTTTATTGACATGGGGCTTGATTCAGGTACAATATTACGTTCAATTATGGAGGTTTTTGAATCCCATGACTGCAAAACTGGATTGGTAATCGATTTAGTTAGACAAGCCGGTTATGATAGTATGATGAATTGTTTAAAAGAAATCATAGAATTAAGGAAAAATGACTCAGAGCTCAAAAATTGGATAAAAGGGATCTCTATCGGTGGAAATGAATTGGACCATCCAGGCAAATTATTTGTAGACCATTTTGATCTTGCCCGTGAAAATGGCCTTAAGTTAGTAGCCCATGCTGGTGAATGGGACGGAAATCACAGTGTTTGGGATGCAATCGACTTATTGGGAGTTGAAAGAGTTGGTCATGGGATTGCTTCAGTACATGATGATAAATTAATTGCAACTCTAATTGAAAGAGGTATTAATTTAGATATATCAATTAAAAGCAATTATTTTACTGGCATCTCAGATGTAGGTAATCATCCTGTCAAAGAACTTTACAAAAAAGGTTGTAGGATCTCCCTTAATACTGATGATCCTGGTTTTTTTGCAACTGATTTAAACGAGGAATATGAGAAATTCTTAGATTTGGGTTTTGAATTAAGCGATTTGCGATCAATTGTAAAAAATACTTTGGAAGCTTCATTTTTGACTCAAAAGGAGAAGGATGAAATCAGTTCTAATTTATAATTTTTAATCCTTTAACCTAATTGTCAACTTATTTATGTCTTCGATGAATTAACGTAATAAATGTTAAGAATATTATAACTGAAAAAAATGGAAATGGAAGCAGGAGAATTGAGGATTCTTCTTCTACTGTCACTCTATTTCGTGTTGTACTCGCAAGACCCTTGAAACCTGGGGACCCCCAAAACTCCCAAATTATCTCTACTGTGATATCTGTGGAATATCCAAGATTATTGAAAGTGAACTGTAATATATCAACATTAATTGAATTTAGTACAAAGCTGTCTAATTCTCTCTGTGGAACCATTAATCCCAATTCAGTTCCATCTTCATTAATTATTAGAAATTCCTCATTTGTTGTTTTCCCTAAATATTCAAAATCAAGATTATCATTTGCTTCATTTGTCAGAAGGTCATTGGTTACCTCATACTTTTGATCAGTTCGGTTTAATACATTATGAAATCCAATCTCACCAGTTTTGATGTTGTTGATACCCAAGCTAACAGATTTAGCATCTTGTTTTCGTTCCAATGTAAAGGATAAAGATACACTTTCAATGTCTGGGTCCCTAAAATTATACACTTTATTAAATTCAACTGTATATAATAAAATACCAATCTGATGCTTTGTTTTATCATCTTGGGCAATGATTATTTTTGAAGATACCATACTATTCAATAAGAGTAATGACAAAATGAGAAAGCCCAAATCTTTCTTATTCAATAGAATAAATCTTGTTTGGGCATTAATAAATGTTGAATAATACAAAAAGAATAATCGATATTGAGCAAGATTTCACAGGTATGGGTCTTAATTTAACAACCTAAGCTGGTTTCAAATATTGAATGATTTATCAATTCATAGCAAACCGCGATAAACATTATTATTTGGTGATTGCGAAGATATTAATTGCGCATAGCACGAACTAAATGCAATAGTTTGATTTATCTATTTCTTTTTCTCTGTTTTACCTTTTTTGTTATAGTTCCACTTACAATTACAGCGATAATTAAAGAAAACAATCCCAATGGTGCACTATCATCACTAATAGAGGTAGTATGGATCTCAGTTGTTGGCTCGAATATTGTAGTTGTATGATCAATAACCGAAGTTTGAGTGTCTGTAGTTCCTGGTATTGTAATATTGTTCGTAATTGTAGTGTTTATCGTTTGAATTGTCGATATTGTCTGTACATCAGTAATTGTTGAAGTTTCTGTTTGAGTCGATATCTCAGTTTGTGTAGATATGTCAGTAATTGTTGATGTGTCAGTGACAGTTGATGTCTCAGTTTGCGTAGACGTTTCCGTTATAGGTGTAAATACTGATTGAAATACCTGGACCCTAAAATTACTTGTAACTAGCACATGTGTTGAATTTGCTGCTACTCCATATGGGAAAGTGAATTGACCGTCTGCACTACCTGATACACCTGTAATTCCTAGTGAATCCTTGTAATTCCCTGATAAATCATAAAATTGTATTCGATGATTGTTTTGATCTGCAACAATGATTCGATCATTTGTGACAGTTACTTGTTTGGGAAAGTTCAATTGATTATCATTAGATCCAGATGCACCTGTCCCAATTGTTTGTTGATATGTTCCTGCTAAATTAAATATTTGAATCCTTGCATTACCCCCATCTGAAACCAAAATATGTGTCGAATTTACTGAAACTCCAAATGGACCATTGAAATGATTGTTGTCAGTTCCTGATGTTCCACTTGTACCTAAAGTAGCTTGGTGATTTCCAGCGAGATCCAATATTTGAACTCGATGATTAATTTGTTCTGAAATAAAAATATGAGTCCCATTTATGGCCACACCCACAGGTCGGTTAAATAGATTGTTTGCGGTACCTGCAACACCTGTTGTTCCTAGCGTGGCTTGATATGTTCCTGAGAGGTCGTATATTTGGACACGATGGTTCATCTGATCTGCAATAAGTATATGTGTTGAGTTTATAGCAATTCCTGCTGGATTTTCAAATTGGTCGTTCCCGGTCCCAATTGTTCCAGTACCGATTGTATCTTGATAATTCCCAGCAAGATCGAAAATTTGCATTCTTGGATTTGTGCTCTGGGTAACAAAAATGTGAGTTCCATTCATTGTAATACCTCTCGCGCTTTGAAATTGCCCGTTTCCTATTCCAGTACTTCCGAATGATGAGACATACTCGGGATGGGCGTGAGTGGTAATTATCGGATTGGTCGATAAATTTCCAATTATTAAAATTGATAACATAAAAGAAAGGGTAAAGGAAAATCTAAAATATTTCATAACTAATCACGTA
>JAAFKL010000308.1 GCA_021399405.1 Candidatus Heimdallarchaeota archaeon
CATACACTTAGAGTTCCACCAAATAGGTTCGATCAGAACCTTGAGGAAATTCTCCTTGAACTTGCGCGAGAAAATCTTGAAGAGAGAATCTTAGAAAAACTAGGATTTATCGTCGCAGTGCTAGAAGCGGGAGACATTACAATCGGACGGCTTATTCCCGGAGATGGTGGAGCATTCTATGATTCCACTTTTCGTATTCTCTCGTATATTCCTGAACGAGGAGAGGTCATCGAAGGTGAAGTTATTGAGTTAATTGATTTTGGTGCTTTTGTACGTGTTAGTACAATTGATGCTCTTTGTCACGTATCTCAGATGGCTGATGATTTCTTCAGTTATAATTCTGGTCAGGATATATTAATTGGTAAACAATCCAACTTAACAATTCGTAGAAGTGAAATTGTTAGAGGAAGAATAGTAGTTGTAGGTCTTCAACGTAATGCGATCAGAGTTGGTGTAACAATGCGTCAACCTGGATTAGGGAAGCTCGAATGGGTTGAAGAATGGAAAGCTGGAATTACTGAGAAGAGGGAGGCAGCTACTTGAAAGCATGCCGTCAATGTCAATTCTTGTTTGATCCAAAAGACTCCACATTTTTTCCTGAATCGGAAATAGATAATAAAAAATTTCAACTTGACAGATGCCCTAATTGTAACTCTACAGATCTGAGTGAAGATTATTCGGGAATGGTTTTAATATTTGATCCTGAGAATTCTGAGATCGCTAAAAGATTAAATGTGACCAGAAAAGGTCAATATGCTTTAAGAGTTAGATAGATCTTCAGAAACAATATCCAAATTGAGAGGACTATATTTATTACGCTTTTTTAATTAAAAAAATTATTGACAAAATTACTTGCAGTCTATGGGACACTGAAAAAGGGATATCACAATCATGAAGTTCATCTTAAGGACCTCATTACTCGATTTGAAGGATTTGTAACATTACCATTTCAATTATATTCAAATGGACGTTATCCGATGCTCGTGAAATCACAATATCTAAGCGACATTTTCATTGAGGTCTACGAGGTTTCAGATGATAAATTTGTTGAAATTATAAAACTAGAGGAACCTTTTGGATACCATTATGAAAAGATTGAGATAATGAAAATAAATGAATTTGTTGAAGTATTTGTTTATAGCAGCGGTATACCTCCAGAAGAATTTACTCTAATAGAAAGTGGTAATTGGGTTGGAACAATTCCTTGGAATTGAATCAAGTATAATTAATAATTTATTTCACAAATTTATACTTAGTAAGATTATAAATTAAATTAGTAATTTCGTCTTCTAATAACATTTAGGACCGCAATAAAGCCTAACGCGATTACCATAAATATAGTTGGACCACTTGCGCTTACAGGTAAATCAGGAGTTGCACTTATATCATCGTCAGGTTTAGAAGACGATGTATCTGTATTACTAGTATCAGTGGGATCGACATCTGATGTCGTTGTAGTTGGATCTTCTGTACTTGTTACACTTGAGGAAATTGTAGGAGTCGTTTGAGTATCAACAACTTCAACTATTGTAATAATTACCGGTACAGCTAAACTGTATTCTAATCCATCATATGATTTGTAACTAAATTTATCTTGACCAAAATACCCCGTATTCGGTGTATAAACAAACGAGCCATTTTTGTCAAGTGTCAGAACTCCATAACTAACCAAAGATTCCAAAACAGCAGTAAGAACATCACCATCAGAATCGGTATCATTTTCCAACACACCCCTTGCTCGAATCCTTAATTCATTATCCTGCTCAACAGAGTACTCATCAGCAAATGATGTAGGAGCAGTATTAGTAACCGATTCCACTACGTTAATTGTAACTGTGACGATATTTCCTTTATCTGTTCCATCAAATACAATATATGTGAATTTGTCAACTCCGACGGTGTTCGCATCGTAACTAAATGAGCCACCGGCATTAAGTACTAGTTTTCCGTATGCAGTGGTTGTATCTAAAATGGCTAATAAAACATCGCCATCCTTGTCCGTATCATTTTGTAGTACGCCGAGTCCTTCTATTTTTAGGATTGTACCTACAATGACACTGTATCTATCATCATAACCAACAGGTGCAGTATTTACCACAACCTCTCTTACATCAAGCGCGACTGTAACTACATTCCCTTTGTTTTTACCATCTGTCACAGTATAAGCGAATTTATCAATTCCAACAAACCCAGTATTAGGAGTATAACTGAAAGAACCATCTGCATTGAGAACAAGTTTCCCGTAGGCAGTGGTTGTATCTAAAATGGTGGATAAAGCATCTCCTTCAGCATCTGTATCATTTTTTAATACTCCAGGAGCAGCAATATTTAGGATTGTGTCAACGTTAGTACTGTACCTGTCATCATAACCTACGGGTGCAGTATTCACTACCACCTCTTTCACATCAAGCGTAACTGTAACTGTATTGCCTTTCTCCTTACCATCTGAAACAATATAAGCAAATTTATCAATTCCAACAAATCCCTTGTTTGGAGTATAACTAAATGAACCATCATCCTTGAGAACAAGAGAACCGTAAGCAGTTGTTGTATCCAAAAGAGCTGATAAAACATCCCTATCAGCATCTGTATCATTTTTTAATACACCAGGTGCAGCAATATTCAATACCGTATCGACGTTAGTACTGTAACTATCATCATATCCAACAGGCGCAGTATTAGGTGGATTTACATTGATTACAACTGTGGCTACGTTACCTTTGTTAACACCATCAGAAACCACATATACGAATTTATCAATACCAACATATGCTTTATTTGGAGTATAACTAAATGAACCATCTGGATTTAAGGCAAGTGCCCCATAAGATGTTGTTGTATCAAGAATTGCCTGAAGTTTATCACCCTCTGCATCAGTATCATTAGCAAGAACCCCGGGTGCTAAAACTTTCAATAAAGTATCAACTGGTGTATTATAATTATCATCGTAAGCGACAGGAACTGCTAATGGACGAATATTACCTAGTTCACCAATCGGTGAGGCATTCGCAGAATTAGACAATGAACCGAGTACAAGAATTGCAAAGACTATAATGAACATCTTATCTAGTAGAAGTGTCCGCCTTATCATCCTTCCTTTTATTTGCATTGGAAATAATGTGATGCAATCTAAATATAAACATTTGTGAATTTCATGAAAAAATAAATCGGTTTGCAATAAGTCGATGGGTATTCATACAATGAATATCTAAAAAAGTAATCATTGATTGTTGAGAACTTTAGATCTTAGGATAATCTTAACTAATATTACTCATTAAGTTACGTAATCTCCGAATTCTTAATTCACCTTCACTTCTTTTCAATAAAGCGGGTTCAAGATATAATTTTTCAAAATCAGAATCCATAACCAATTTAATTCTTCTTTCAATCTCTCGATCTGACACTTTGATACGAATATCGACATTTGAAATATCTAGTTCATCGATATTGGCACCACACATCAACCCTTCAATTGGACTGTACCGAGGAGCTAAATTATTAAAATACTGAGGATTAATTTTCATTTGAATAAATACTTTATCAAGAAAAATTAAGTCTTCAATTCTTCCGACATCATCGTTATTCTCACTATAAATACGAAGTTTTATGAGATCTTTGAAGCGTAATACTTCATCTTTGTTCTCCATTTCTTCACATCTGACAGTATTTATCTGATTTACCGAAGCATTCAAATAAACGCCATCATTCTTGATATCTTTAATATAGTCTATTGGGAGTATTTGTTCTTCACTTTCTTTGACTTCCTCGGGATCATCAATCGCACTTCTAGTTATAACTAAACCACAAAGCTCCAAGTTCTCATAATGTAAAATTGCATCTATAACTCTTCCCAGCACATTATTTTCTAAATCAATGATCGTTTTTGAACATAAACTCGTAAGTGAGTCATTTGCTATCATTGGATCACCGTAATATATATAGCGAATTTAATTGAAAAGTATTGCCCTCAAGGATATTTGGAAATATTGGTCTATATAAGAGGATATTATGCAAAATTTTGTTTTTCAATGTGTAATTGTTTTAGGATGTAACTTGGAAATTGGACAATCTGCTGCTGGCTGCAGCTAAACTAAAGACACCGAAATAACCGGCATCAGCAAAGGTACTATCAGTAATGCTAAAAATTTCTTCTAGATTGCCTGAAGGTCCCGCAGCTTGGAAAGCTAGACTTTGACCTGAAAAAGAGATTACAAAATCGAAAGGACCTAATGGATTGTTAGAGGACCCAGGTGGAATACTAAAAGTTGAAGGGGTTGCTGAACTTAGAAGCGTATCTACACCATTCACAAGTTTATGTATTTCAAATTGACCATCAGTAACAAACCAAGGACCATCAAAAGTTGCTTCATTTTCCCCTGCCCTATTAGCGGGTCCATTATGATCTTCAGTAAAACCAACCCAATAATAGTTCAATTCATCAACAATTCTGAATGCAACACCTATTGCATCATTATCACCCCATAGCCATTGTGCTGTGATAATCCCATTTTGAACTTGGAAAGTGTCATTGTTTAGATAAAATAAAATGTCATCATTTGTTGCGAACACTAAATCTGTTCCCGAAACGGAAATCCCAGCACCCCCACCATGAGTATTGTATGTAAATTCAGTCCAACCGTTTGCACTTACATCAATTGTGCTAAAATCATCTCCATCAAAGAATACAGGGATTGAGGAGAGTGCATTTGGAATCCTCAATTCTGAAACTAGTAACCTTCCTGCAACAGAATCCTTTACTTCGACCCGTACTTCACCAAGATTAGTAACTTGTTGAGAACTATCTATCGTCTGGATTCTCACTATTCCGATAGTAGCGACATCATACGAAGTAGCTTCCATAGTCCAACTCGCCAGCTGACTATTATCTCTGAACAGTTTTACATCGGTAATTTTAGCATCATCACCCCCTAAATTCCTAATGTGAAGTTCGATTAAATCGCCTTCTTTATCCCCATCGGTATCAGCCACTCCATAATTATCAAGAACCAATTCAACACTCGGATCATCCAATATGCCACTAGTTAGAGTCCATACGACCGCAGCTGCAGCAACTGTAAGTGCAATTAAAAGTACAATAGCTATTACTGGTGATACTGCTCTTTTAGATTTTTTTATTTTTCTGAAAGCACGATTAATGTTAATTGAACGTCCTTTCCATGTAAATTCCATTTTTGTAGTTTTTTGATTCATAATTTCATGAGCTCCTTTTTAATTCGTTAATCCATTTTATATAATGATCATTTATCAGATCCCTAAGTTGTTGGTTATCCATATTTTGAAAGATTAAGTACTCAAATCTACTTTTCATGCTATCCAAATACAAATTAACTCTTTCAACACTCTCCTCTGACATTTGAGATAAGCTGATTTCATTTAATATTTCATCTATTTCTTGTTGATATTCAGTCAACACATTAAATTCTGTAAATTCTATTGTCGGTTTTTCATTAAACAAACTAATAAATTTCTTTGACAGTAATGTAGTCTCTCGTGAGGAATACTTCTTCAAGGAATAAAATAAAGCTCCGACAAGGGAAACAATGATCAAACCATAAATAAAAGAAATTGCATTTTTACTATCAAATGAAAAATTATCAGTGAGATCTCCATTT
Source organism: Candidatus Heimdallarchaeota archaeon (assembly GCA_021399405.1). Next base: position 5,634 of record JAAFKL010000308.1, read on the forward strand.
TCTGCTTCAATGGGATCGTATATTAATCTCAATTCTACTGTATTCATATTATCAAATATATCAGTCACAGAAAGGTGAAAAGTCAAAATTTGACCTTCATTTTTGGGGATGGGTATGATAAAATTAAATGAACGATCATTAGTGGTTAATCCCACTCCACCAGGTTGAAATAATTTATTGTTCAGCTTTAATATTTGACTTTGGATCAGAGAGGAATCGACAATTGACCATGAGAGGGTTATATTTTTAGAGTTGATCTCATCATCCGGCTGATGTGATATCCAAGTGATAATGGGCTTTATATAGTCGCCAGTCAATGTTAACCCAAATGTATCTTCATTGAAACTTCCATCTCTAAATAATATAGAAAGATCTGATGCATTTAGATTTGAAATCCCCGGGAGGTTAATCCAGACAGCTAAATACAGATAGGTACCATTATACGTTAAATCTGGTAATTCAATCGTATAGTTTTTCGTGTTTTTCAAATAATATACGTTTATATCCCCAATGTCAATTCTAATATCTTTCCAAAAAATATCATCTTTTCCTTCAAGTATCACTTCGAAAACTGTATCGTTAACGCTTGTAAGATTGACAGGAGATATAACATTGAGAATGGGTGCAACAGTATCCAACGCAGTAACAATAAATGTGAAATCTGATGTAATAATTTCAGAATTATGATAAGCTGTGACTTTCGAATTATAATTACCAGGTACAATTTCATTGGTGGAATTAGCTGTAATAATTAAGGTATAATTACCGTTACCATTGTAAATTTGGCTTTCTCCTATATCAACTATTTCAAGCCCAGAAGGATCTAAAATAGCAAAATATGCACTCTCAACATCATTACCATTTAGTGTTAATTCCACAGTTAAGTTGAAACTATCACCTTGACTTATTAATTTGGAATTATCAGAAAGTGTGATAGTATAATCATTTTGATCTGTAACAATATTTTGAGTTCCGCGAGATGAATTGATCGTCATGGCCAAAACAAGAAAAAGCAATAAAATCAATATGGAAGATAGCTTCATCGGTTCTTTTCCAAATTTCCCCCTCAAAACATATGTACCCAATTAAATTTGTTTGGCTAACCTTAATATTAAAGAATACCATTTGAAGGAGTCTAATTTCAATTGAGGATTGACTTAATTAGTCAATTTTCTAATAGAATGACCTAGATTGATTGAAGTACTCCTAAGCATTAAATTTCGTTACGTTTTATACATAAAACAATAAATTTCATTCACAAGTATAATCAAGTATAACAAATCAATGAAAACGTGGATCCTCAAAATCTACATCTACAGCATTCACTCAGAAAAGATCTAAAAGATCCAATGGGAAAGCTTCTGAAAGGTTCAATTGAAGAAACAATTATCCTCCTGAGAAAGGAATTAGAAGGTTTCAAAGCATTGATAGTAGGTGTTGGAGATGTTACGGCAGAAATCTTGGTGAACAATAATTTTCAACCAGATATGATAATAACTGATGGATATACAAAAAGGAAAAAATTGAAAGTATGGGTTGATTATCCAAAATATGATGAAATCAGGACAAATTCCCCAGCCGCAGTAATTACAAAACACGCTTGGGAGACCATTATTATTGCAATCAGACAGCTTACAGAAAAATCGAACAAAATTCATATCAAAGTAGATGGAGAAGAAGATTTACTTGTACTACCACTGATTGTTGAACTTCCAATAGGTTCAATTGTAATTTATGGTCAACCAAATGAAGGTGCTGTTGTTCGTCTAGTGGACAATGAGTCTAAAGAGAACGCTACTATGTTACTAGGTAGAATGGAAATTATTGATTAGGAGTTTGCTTTGGAATTTATTTTCTTCCTTTCTTAGCTTTTTTATTTTGAAATTCAGTATGTCCACAATTTCCGCAAGTTTCACGATCCTTATGTTTGGCCATGAAAAAACCAGTTCCACATTGGGGGCATTCTTTATATTTTTTTACGAGACTATTGCCTTCAACACTGTAATATTTACTCATTTAGATTCCCCTTCAATCAGTCCATTTCTAATTAAAATGTGCTTAGCTTCTATTTCAAGAGCATCCTCTTTACTTGGATAGAGATTTGCATAACCCACAGCCTCGTGAACACCAAATTGAGTGGATATTTTCTTCAAAATTGTTCGATCCTTGTCTGCATTGATCATAGCTGCAAGTTTACTTGCTACTACTTCTCTCGAGGGGGTGTTTTCTCCCTCATGTGTAATAGTGAAAGTTATTTCCTCTCGTTTTAATAGAGGGTTTTCTTTTCTTTCATCAATAGTTATTTCCAAGTTGTTTAACTCCTC
>JAAFKL010000040.1 GCA_021399405.1 Candidatus Heimdallarchaeota archaeon
AACTAGGCACTATCTATACAATATCGGAAATTACTGAATTATAATTTTTTCAATATCTTTATGCCAAATTTACCCATTTTATGTCGAGCCCTTTCTAATATTGATGGATTAGAAACGGTATAATAATTATAAGTCGATGGGCATAAACCGAATTCTTGCGTAACGCTTGAACATACGCCACATCCTAGACAAGAGCTGTCCATTTCACGGATAGTGCCTTTTTTCAATGGATTGGGAGAATCAATCTTACCTTCTGACGGACATCCAATATATTCTGTGCATGGCCAACATCCTGCACATAATTTGGGGTCAACTTGCGTACCTGGATCCATCCATCTTTTCCCCTTTGACAATAATTCCGCTCGGTATTTACTCTCGTGACGAGTTTTTTCTAATGCACACTCACCATCACTAATTATAACCTTGAGACCAGGCTTTTTTAGGGCTTCATGGATTGTTTTCTTCATCTTACCCATCTCGTAAGAAGGAACTGTTTTTACCCAATTTGCTCCATGAGTTTTTAGAACTTTCTCTAAATTTAGTCTCTCGACAGCTTCTCCACGAAGATTTTTGCCCTTTCTGTTATTTTTCCCCTGATGGAACTCAAAAAGAGTTTGAGGATTTTCTTGATCTCCCGTCATCGCAGTATGGTAGTTCAGTAAAATGAAAAGTAGGACACTAGTTTTACCTTTTTCGCTACCAGTTTGATCATAAATTTGGTTCAGATTATTATGGACTGCATTATCAAAATTCCTTAACCCAGAATGAAATAATGTTCCATCACCAAAAACTGCAACTACGTGTTTATCATACAAGTTTGTCATACCCATAGCTGTGTCCAAACTAGATCCCATTCCAGTACACGAATCTGATAAATTGAATGGAGCTAATTTAGCCATAGTATAACAACCTATATCGATTAACCTGACAAATCTCTCCCCTAGTTCTTCTTCTACCCTTTTTATATTTGCAAAAACAGGTCTTTCAGGACATCCTGAACAAAATGTTGGACCTCGTACAATTAAATTTTCCATTATGTCATTAACCAATATTTCTCGATGGTTTTCATGCTCGATAAGTACTTTTTCAATAAATTTTGCTTGACCATTAATTGGGGTTTCAGATAAGAAAAAGTTGGCAATAGGGCCAATCAATACTTCCGGAGTGAGAATATCAACCTCAGGAATATATCCATTTTTATGTCTAGATGAGATTTTACCATAAACTTCAACAGTTTTTCCCAAATCAAATAATAAAGTCTTCAATTCTTTTTCAATAAAATTGGGTGTTCCTTGCTCAATTACGAAAATCTTATCCTTCCCTTCAACAAACTGAATTAGTTCTTCAGGAACTAGTGGAAATGTTACATTCAATGCTAAAAGGTCTACTGCAACTCTGCCAGTTAAAGAAGCCAAACCCAGATCATGCATTGTAGTAATGACATAATTATATATCCCACCATGGGTTATAATCCCAATTTTGGAAGTTTGCTCTCCTTTGAACACCTTATTCATTTTATTATCCCGGATAAATTCAATTGCTTTAGGTAATCGATCTTCATATTTTTCTTTAAACAGTAGTACCGATGCAGGTGGAATCGATACACGTGAGAGATCTGGGTTGAATTCTTTCGCTTTGTTGTTCATTGAAATTTCCGACTGTTGATTATTTTTTACTTTGGCAGATCCCCACATATTCCCGGTGTGTGATCTAAACAGGAACATCACTGGTTGATTACAATATTCAGATAGTTTGTAGGATAACCTAGTCATTTCAATGAAATTTGTCGCATCACCGATTGAGTCAATTACCGGTAGAAAGAATCCTTCACCATAAATCTGTGATTTCATCTTTACCGTTGTAGAAATACACTCTTCATCTTCTCCGATGAGAATAACCGCACCTCCTTTAACACCCGATGAGGCTACATGTAACATAACATCTGATGCTACATTTGTTCCCACAACTTTCCAATTTACAAATCCTCGTAATTTTTCATTAATGCTCAAGTACATCTTAGTTGCGGCTGCAGCTTCATTGGTAGAGGCTTCAAAGTAAATCCCATATTTGTTCAATATCTTATCTTGTGCATCACCCAATAAATCCAATACATTAGATGTAGGTGCACCCGGATACCCAGCAGTATATGATATACCTGATTCCAATGAACCTTTAAGGAACATTATTGACATATCTCCAGTAATTGTTTCCCCTTCAGCAAGCAAGAGTTGTTTCAAATGAGAATCGTTGTAGGACCTTCCGATATTATAGCACTTCCAAGGACTTAACCTCAAAATAATTCTAGATTGTCTATTTTTAATGTAATCGATTGGAAAATCAAATTACTATACTTTGATGAATTGAAACTATCTTTGCTGAAACATAAAATTATTTATCTTTCAGATATTTTTTCAAATACCATTCAAACATCTGATCCAGAGTTTGACTTATAGTATTCATGTCACTTTTATCTTCCAAAATCTCAGAAAAGACTTCTTTAAACTTATATTCCAAATTCTTTTTTGTTGCAAATCGCGTTGAGGCAATATTACTTTCCATTGATAAATGATATCTTTCCAATTTCACTTGTTCTTCAATCATAAATTGGAAGAAAATCGTGCGAATTATCATTTTATCAATACCAAGACGTTCGTTCATTAGATCTACAACTTTCAAAATTCCTTCTAATTGCTCTACACTTACTTGTGGAATAGTATAATCATATTGGTATTTCTCAGCTTTTTTATTTAAATTGACCTTGAATTGAGATCCCATTTAACCCAATAGATGATTTAACTTAACATTTTTAAAGTTTCTCGATTTTAAATCTCAGTAATATTATTCGAAGGTAAATATTCCTCCATATACCAGTGAAACAATCTATCTAAAACAAAATCTAAGTCACAAGACAAGTTATCCGTTGGCAAGAGTGCACTTAATTTAGATTTTAACCTTGGTTCCATTATTTTCTTTAGAGCGATTTTAAATTGTGGTAAGTCATTTTCAGTCTGGTAATGATATCGAGATTCTTGAATCTGCATATCAATAAAAACATCGATTAAAACTCCTTGAATCACATTTTTATCAATGTCAAGTTTTTCAGCTAGCAATCGAGATGCTTGCTTAATTCCTGTCATTTGTTTATCTGTTGAACGAAGTACAGTGTAGTCTTCGTCAAAAGATTCGCCATCCGGATCCATAGTTTTTTCCGGTTGGAGGTCATCCCTCATATTCAATTAACTTAAGATGGAAAATGAATATATAATTAATTCTACCGTACATTTAATATTTTGATAAAATATTTGAAATTTGTTGAATAAAGGTTTAGCTAAGGGGTTATCTTCGTTTATACGAAGTTCAGGGATTGTCGGATTTCAACAAGACGTATGTTTTATCCATTATTGAGTAGTTTTCAAAATGATTTTATGATAGATTGATTTATTGACACAAACATTTGAATTACTATACTAATTATAATGAATTAGATGGCAGAAATCGTGACTGAATTTAAAATAAGAAGTGCTACTGATGAGGATATACCTGAAATTATGGCAATTGAAAAGGAATATGCTGGACCAAATCCAACATTAGAACCGAAAATTAACCAAATGCTAATTGATGAATACAGCTATTTCCTTGTTGCCACCTTTAAAGGTAAGATTGCAGGATATGCTGGTGGGATAATCAGAGATACGGAATTTGGGACCAATGAACAAATTGGTTATATCACCCACGTTGGTTTAACTAAAGAATTTACTTCAAAAGGGATGGGGAGAATGCTCGGAGATAAGTTAATGGAAGCTATGGCTGAGAAATGTGAGAAGTTTAGAACTATTTTAGGTTTTGATCGTGCCGATCTGCAATCATTTTTCAATCATCTAGGTTTTAAGAGAACCGACTTATTGGTATATGAGAGCCTATACTAATGGTTAAACTCGTAATAACTTTTTCTAATCTACTCGCAGACGAAATTGCCAAAGAAGTTGTATTAACCTCACCAAATAAAGATCATCTCAATATATCTGATTTTCTCTCATTAATTTCTGAGCAGGAATGGGCAGAAAAAATAATTGAAAATGATCATCTTAAAACTTCAATTGTGCTTATTATTGATGATGAAATCATTCAGTTTTCAAATCCCCCAGATATTAAAATAACTGCAACATCGAAAATATCTTGTCATGTGATGTTTGCAGGCGGTCTATAGTAGCCGTAATTCGACTATATCAAGTAATTTTAATGCAGAATTCAAATCTCTTGATTCATCTTCCGCCTGGAAATCAGTTAAAATCAGAGCAATTTCTACTTCGTTCAAATAATCAGTAGCGAGAACAGGAAAGATTTCGTCTTCAATGTCGATATGTCTTTTGAGGAGTGCACTGTAGTCTTCTACATGATATGGAAATTTATTATCCATATGTGATATATTTGCAATTAATTTACGAGCTGTGATATGTTGGTCTGCTAATACGCTTAAAGGACTACTCTCTTTTCTTAACCCATCATCTTTTTCATATAATCGCGAGAATAATATCTTTTCTTCCTTAGCATGATGGCCATCGTCGGCATATTTTTTGAAAAACTGGATAAGATCTTTAGCTTCAGTTATTGGGAGAACTTGATCAGTAGCCATTTTACCAGTTAACTCAAGTAGTTTTACTCCTCTCAGAATGTTCCTGTGTTCTTCCATTAATTGTTCTATTGGATCATTCAAATTGATAGTCCACCTCAATCAAACAATAAACTTTCCACAAAAGTTTCAAGTGAGAGTCTAATATTCTCATAGCCTGAACCTCTTTCTTCGTATTCAATATGAACTGATTGATAATCATTCTCATTCAATGCCTGTTGCTGCAACACCAAATCATCAAGAGCAGGTTCACAGAATTTAGCAGTTAGGAATATTGCACCTTGAGCATTGGCTCGTTTGACTCTATCAAGCATTATCTCTCCTTTCTCACCTTGATGAAATCGAGTTGCAAGTTTTGCCCCGTTGTGAATATAATTAATTGCTAATTCTGCCAAAGGATCATCAACATCAGGATCAATGTTTTGGTTTACGTATCGACGTCCAATAATAAAATCATCATCAATAACATAACACCCTACCTGTTCTATCAGATCAATGACATCTAATGGTGGTTGTTCACAAAAATTCCCTGTAACAACAACTCTAATTGCGTCTTTCTCTGTATATTTATTTGTTTTCACCTTTTCAATATACTCTTCTAACAGCGCATTATGTGCTTCAACAGGCATATTAGAACCCGATCGCATAATTAAATACAAATCTTTTAGGGGAACATTCCAAGGTTGTTTCCATCTTATCGTGTATAATTCTCTTTGCAACTCTCTATTTCGATTAAAAACCTTTATTGATATTCTAAGTTTATCAATATTCAATTCTTCACCTGGAAAGAGTTGTTCTAACATTCTTTTGTACTCATGCACCATAAAATTTACAGATGCAGAAGATTCGAAATTCTGGGCGAAATGCAACATGTAGGATTTTTTATCGAATCTACGTTGAAATATTCCCTGCAAATTTCTGGCCACGTCACAAATGAATGGAAAAACAAACCCATCAAATCTATTTGCAAACAATTCATTCCCCATCATTAGCTCAGTTGTTGATTTTGATATACTACAGATAAAACTACCTAATATCGCATCCGCATGGCTTATAGAGATATATTCTCCTCCGCCATAGAGATTAACTGGCAAATGCCCCATTGCATGTATCAATTCACCAGGTACATAGACGGGAAATGTACCTACTACCTTCTTATTCGGGTTTAATTTACGCCATTCTTCGACCGAATCAAAATTAATATCATATACCGCATCCACTGTATGGAATTTTTTTAATTCAATGATTTTAGAGTCTGTTTTCTGATCCAATGCCATCGCCATATTTGGTATATTTAGTATACTTTAATAGTTTTCACAAATGGAATGATTCAAACTATGTTAATAAACCGTTATCAAACGATAATCCAAAATCCAATTACAATTTTCTTGCAATCAGAAGATTGTGTATTTCATTCCCCTGCAACAACATTTTTTGGATTTGAAACAAACAATCTCTTTCTTTCTTCAAAAAAGATGTAGTAGGCAAAAACGAATGCGATGATCGCTAACAACAAAATGAATATGAACGCTGCATTCAAACCATTGTTATCTTTGATATAACCAAAAATACCAGGAGTGGCCAATCCCAAAATTTGACCAGCAGATCCTAAAGCTCCGAACAACTTCCCTCTCTGCTCTGGCATAACCCTATCTGCCAGAAGTGCACTCATTGCTGGTGCTCCTAGGAAATATGTTGCATTTAATAAAAAGTAAAATGCAGTAAAACTAATTAAATCACTATAATCTGCTAGATAAACTAAACCCAAAGATGCAATTACAATCCCCACACTTGAAATCATCATTGTGTTTGTAGCTTTCCACTTATCTGTCATCCAACCACCGAGTAGCACACACATAGAAGCGATACCAAGGACTGCAGATGTTGCTAACAATGACTCCCCATCAGAAAGTCCCAGAAAATCTTTATACAAAAATGAAGTAAATAACGTAGTTGTCCTGAAGAAGCTCGATCTTATGGACATTAATATTAATGGGATTAACAATATGGGAGAAAGGAGAAAAACATATGAACTATCCTTTTTACCTATATTAGCGGTGTTTACGCTTTCTTGAAGAATTTGTGGTGCCCAATCAGTTTTTCCAAAAGCTTTATTTCGTGTACTTACGCCATATAGTAATATTGCAATAAATGTAATTGTAACGATATATATTCCAGCGGTAATCTGCCAGTTATTTGTAATTAACTGTAATCCCGCAAATATCAGTGGCGTAAGTGCATTGCCGATCATTCCAACTGCTTGAAATATTGAAAGAGCTTTTCCTTTTTCGTTTTCAAACATTTCGGTTGTTGTGGCCATTGCTGGAGGATGGAAGGCAGATGCTCCTATTCCTATTAATGCAAAAACCAAAACGAGATGAGTGTATGATTCAGCTATTAATAGTAGAACCCATCCAATTAACATTATCACAATTCCGAGATAAATCAGCTTAAATCTATTATTTTTGTGACGATCAGAATAAATTCCAGTGAATATCGATAATATTGTCATGTTTATAAGCAAAACAATCCACAATAAACCGGCCTGATAGTAATTTAGGCCTAAATCATCCCTAACAAAAAACAAAATCACAGGGAGGGTAAACATGAGAAAATGATTCACGATATGTAAAAACAAAATATTAACAAAATTAACATTTTTTAGTAATTTGATCGACATAACCTATTCTCAAATTTTCGAGATTGTTTAAAAGTTCATTATATTGACTATACATAAGTAAAGAATTTTATCTGCAATACTTAAAATTGCAAATCTGAACTGCATGGGTGAAATTTTATATAATTTTACAAATTTAGTTTCAGTTGTTTAAATATCATATCGAATACTCATGGTTGAGACAATCTAAAGATTGTACATTACACTTACTACCTTTAGTAATTAAAGGTGTGAGAGGACTAGGTAAGCATCCACCTGT
>JAAFKL010000309.1 GCA_021399405.1 Candidatus Heimdallarchaeota archaeon
ATGGGATTATTCTTGTGGATGATAACCGTGAGACTATTGAAATCTGTTGAGACGCATGCCAAGAAAAATGGCCTGCATCTGATTTGAGATGATATTATGGTAAATGTAGTACAATCTCAATCAATTCCAAAGCCAAACTTTGGTTTAAGTCAACCAACCACCACTTTCAGTATAATTAAATCCACAGTGGTCATGAATTTCCATATTTTCACCAGGTACAAGGCCAATTTTATCGGAGGATTTTTTGAGATAGGCATCATGACAGCTGCAATGTTTCTGTTTTCTACAGTGGTTAATTTTAGGGATGTGAATTTGTTTAAAACGGATCCGGGAGCTAATGCCATGTTCATCTTCTTCCTGGCAGGCATGCTGATGATGTTCTTCCAGAACACAGCACTTTTTGTACCAGTAAACTCGGTAAGACGTGATCTGTATAATGGTGCTCTGGAGTATATCTATTCAGGCCCTCAATCAAGGTACGCCTATCTGGTGGGAAATATTGTGGCTGATTTATTAATTCGCCAAATTTTCATGATACCCATGTTGATCGGATTGATTGCCCTTGTGGGTATCTCATACCACATCTTCTTCATGATACTGGTAATCCTAGTATTCTTCTCCGTGGTGACCTCGGTGGGAATAATGGTGTCCCTGATGGCCATCACCTGGAAGCAGGTGGGAAATCTCGTGCAGATATTTGCTCTACTTTTGCAATTTGTTGGTGGCGTATTCCTGCCTGTGCAGTCCTTCCCTGTTGCCATACAGTGGGTGGCTTTTCTGCTTCCGTTCACCTTTGCCTATGATTTGCTCAGATACTATGCATTCCAGGGTAACTGGAACCCCTTGATCCCCCTTCATTATGAGTGGATCCTTCTTGTAGCCTACGCCATAGTATTCTACTTGATCAGCCAATATCTGATAAAAAAGGTCGAGAGATATGCCAAGAAATCTGGTTTACACATCTTGTGATCAATAAATATCATCATTAATCAATATTAATCATTCGTGGAAAAATTAATATAAATCTCCATCTGGCTTCGGTCATGAGTGAATTAATATCAGTTAAACATAACAAAATGGAGGGCACATGGACAGGAGTCAATAAAGTTTGGTATGAACCCAATGGAGTATTGAACCACGAGGGGCCTACAGAGGATTTTATAAAATTTATTTTTGATGGAAAATTCCTCTTACACTCATCGAAGAGAGTATTTGGAGATAAGAGCTATGAGGGATCAAGGATAATAAGTTATAATGACAAGGAAGGAAAATACAAATCATCATGGATCGATACCTTTCATAATGGGTTAGATATTATGATGCAAGAAGGCTTTGATCCTTCATATTTATCAGTTCTGGGAAGTTATTCAGGTGGAGATGAGGAATGGGGATGGAGAACGGTTTATGAGATGCCCAGTGATAATGAACTAATCATTTCTCACTACAATATACCTCCTGATGGTCCAGAATATCTGGGCGTAGAGAGTAGATTGAAAAGGAAAACAAGTTAAAGCTTCTAATTATTGCTGACAAACAAAAGATACATTCATTGTATATTGATAAAACGTCAAAATTAGTAAGTTTTTGTAGTGCAATTGGTATTAATTTTGGTTTTATTTTTATAGAATATTGTACAGACAGAAATTAATGAGAAGGCTTGCATTTTTCATCTTCCTTATATTAATTCTCAATTCTCTTTCAAATACTGTGGCTCAGACTAACAGTGGACCTTCCGATCCAACAATTATCTCTTCTTTCGGTGGAAGATCACACTATCCGACCACATTCAGATATCCAAGTGATCTGGGAATAATGGATGACAAACTATTTGTTGTCAGCGATCGAGATATTTTGATCTATGATTTTGAGGGCAGTCTTCTGAATTCTTTCTCTATTCCAGGTGGTGATCCAAACATAGCATATACAAGCCACATACTAGTGACTGAATACCGCATATACATAGTAGATATTAATGAGGATGTTCTCAGGGTATATAATCATCAGGGTCACTTTCTATTCAACATAGATACCAATCTTGAATATCCCAGAGATGTTGCTGTTACTGACACAAATATCTATATTCTAGATAACACTCTCTCACAGATTATTAGTACTGATACTAATGGCAAAAACCTCAATCAAATTTCATTTACAAATTACCCAGTTACACTACCAACTTTCACAGATTTTGCCTTCTACAACGATAGTTTCTATATATCCTTCTCAGATGAGATAGGAATTTTTAATCTCTCAGGTGAGTTTCAAAGTCGATTTGGAACCAAAGGTAATGGCACAGGTGAATTTGATGGTATAAACAGTATATCCATAGCTAATAATGAGATATTCGTAGGAGAGTCGGTTAATAACCGAATTCAAGTTCTTGACATGGATGGGGTGCACCAACGATTTATCGATGAACAAGGATTTTCAAATGGTCAATTCTCTCGTCTATTTCGAGTCAATGCATATGGTGATAAACTGGCGATTGTTGATGATGATAGAGTGCAGGTGTTGTCTACTAGTGGAGAATTTATCACAGGTCTGGGATTGTATGATGGTGAGTTTGCTGGAATTGGTAAGATCGCTCAAAATGAGACCCACTACTTCATTGAGGATGTTTATGCTCATCGGCTTCAGATTTTGACAAAAGATGGAGATTATGTGGCTTCCATAAATGATGTAAATATAGCGGATATCACGGTGAATTCAGAGTATATTATGATTTCTGATTACAACACTGATTCTATAAGATTGTATGATCATCACTTAAATTTTGTTAGGAGTTTTGGGGATACTTATCGTGGAATTACATCAAATGAAACCCATATAGCGGTGGTAAGTGGATTTAATGTACATATTTTTGATACAGAAGGTACACAGGTACACTCTTTTGCAGGGGCTCATGCAACCAATATATCTTTGGGCGCAATTTCAGGTTCAGTGACCATAGAAATGAATTCAACTCACCTAATCCTGGGAAGTGGAGCAAGTTATACCACAAATTCTTCACCCAGATCAGGAGTCCTACTCTATACCCACTCCGGAGAATTCATCAAATCATATACCTATTACAATGGATCCGCTGATTTAGAATTTTTGTATATCTCAGATCTGGCTGTTGGGGAAAATGGTATTATTGTAAATCAAAATCAAGGTCCGGATATAATAGAGATAGATAACAGTGGATCTGTGGTGGGTGTTGATATTGATGGAATTACAGGAGTTAGTGGGATGTTATTCGAGGAAAACTATTATTTTCTGGCATCTAATTCTTACCTATATACAGTCCATCGAGATGGATCAATTGAGGTTGAAACAACTGATCCTAGTACAACGTCACCCGATGGCATCACTTCACCATTACCAAATGACACATCTACAAGCTCTCCTGCCAGCTATCAAACATACCCCCTTTCATTGGGTTTATTGACTTTATTTGTTTGTAAAAGCAGAAAAAAGAAAAAAATATAATAATATGTCTTCGCCAAAGTTTTACAAAATTAATCCTCGAAAACTTGTAATTTATCTTCCTGTAACCTGTGAAAGGGTGGTTTGTAGGGGTCCTTAGCACTGGGCTTCTCAAACTCATTCTTGGCACTTTCTAGTAATTTACCATCAGTCATGAAATTATTCTAAATTTGATTTATGAACTTAAAACTGATTTGTTCCTATTGAAGAATTCAATCAATGAGGGAAGTTCAATTCCAGCAACCTTTCTGTACAGCTCCATTAGGTACAGTGGATAGTTCCTTAATCTGAAGAGGAATAAATCCCTAGTCTCATCATTCTCATCAGCGATACCATAATCAAAGGCACAGCTGTAAATTTTAATCATATTGTGTAGACTCGAGAGGATCATGAAATACTCAATTGAGTTGACTTCCAATCCAGACTTATCCTCATACAATTTGATAACTGATGAAATATATTTCTCATTTGAGAAAGCCTCCAAAGATACAATAGCAAATCCTAGATCAAATCTCATGTCATTAAGAGAAATGCCTGTCCAGTCAATAACATATAAATCATTATCAGTCACAATAATGTTATTGGAGTGATAGTCACCAT
>JAAFKL010000041.1 GCA_021399405.1 Candidatus Heimdallarchaeota archaeon
AATCTTGCCCTCTTTCCCTCTTGGTCGAGATAACCTGCATCACCCCTGACAGTCTGATCACCTCCGGAACAGAATGAGTATTTGCCATCCTTAGGTGATGGATTCTCGGCAGTGAAGAGTACAACACCAATTTTTTCATCATACCATGCATCCATAAATGCATCAATCAATTCATCCACCGTAATTGGTGTGAAAGCATTTCTAACTTCTGGTCGATTAAATGCAATTCTTGCTAGACCATCAGATTTTTTGTAGGTGATTTCTTTGTATTCCTTAACTGTTATCCATTCAATTTCCATATATATCCCAAATCAAAGAGGGGATAATAAGTAATTTTTGTTTCAAATCTAAACTGCAAAAATCTCAATAGAAAGGAGTATCATTAATAATCACAATTTAGGAGAGGAAACTGTGAGTGGTTCATTGGAGCTAACCAAATTCAATGTTTGGATATTGGCAATCAGACCAAAAACACTCCCAGCAGCCTTGTCTCCGGTATTGGTGGGTACTGCAATGGCAATTTATGATGGGATGTTTTCTCCATTTCCTGCTTTCGCTGCCATGATTGGAGCTCTTCTATTGCAAATCCTTTCCAATCTGGCCAATGATTATTTTGATTTTGTAAAAGGTCTAGATAAGGCTGAAAGAGAAGGACCAAAAAGAGTTGCAGCAAGTGGGTTGTTATCACTCAAAGAGCTGAGAATAGGAATAATCATTAATATATTCCTTGCTGTAATCGATGGATTATATTTGATATGGGTTGGAGGTTTACCGATACTCATTATTGGTTTACTTTCAATTATATTTGCATTATTATATTCAGGGGGACCATTTCCCCTGAGTTCAATAGGCTTGGGTGATATTTTTGTGTTCATCTTTTTTGGCCTAGTAGCAGTTGGCGGAACATATTTTGTGCAAACATTGTTGATCAACAGTTTAGTACTTCTGGTAGCCACTCCTCCTGGACTACTCATCACTGCTATTCTAGTAGTCAACAATTACAGGGATATTGAAACTGACAAAGCAGTAAATAAATTCACACTTGCAGTATTCATGGGTCATAAATATACCAAGATTTATTTTATCACATTGATCGTCGTTTCCTATATCACTCCAATTATTCTTCTGTTTGCATATGAATTCTCTCCCTGGATACTGCTACCGATTCTTTCGGCTGGAAAAGCTTCAAAACTGATTGCAAATGTGCTTGAGACAAATGCAGGAAAAGTTATGAATCCCACTCTTGGGGGTATTGCTCAATTAGGACTAATTTATAGTCTTCTTTTTAGTATTGGAATCATAATCTAGGGTGATAAAATGAAACATTGGTTAGATGAAGCAAATGATGTTTGTCCTAAAAAAATTGCAGTAATCTACAATGATAATATCCTCAACTATGAATCCCTCTTTTGCAAAAGCATTGAGATGGCAAGAAAGTTGGCAAATATCGGGGTGAAAAAGGGATCCCATGTAGGAATTTACATGGAGAATAGGTTAGATTTTATCTACCTCATTCATGCTCTAAACAAATTGGAGGCAGTGATGATCCCTTTCAACACTAGAATAAAGGCTACTGAGATAACCAATCAGATAAATCATGTTAATCCAGATATCATCATATCTGACAAGAAATTGGGTGGGGTAAAAACAATAAGTTTGAGGAATTTATCAGAGGTGGATCCAGTTCAAGTGGATTTTAATAATTCTGTGGATCTCAATTTGACTCAGGGGATAATATTTACATCAGGAACAACTGGAAATCCCAAGGGTGTTATTCTATCAAACGACAATCATTATACCTCAGCACAAAGCTCTGCCCAAGTCCTAGGTGCGGAGGACAGGGATGTTTGGTTGAATTGCATCTCATTATTCCATGTTGGAGGTCTTGAGATTATATTTAGAGCATGTATCTATAAAATCGCAATTGAATTACACCAAGAATTTGATGAGGAGAGGATAATCCAAAGCATTTACAGGAGAAAAGTAAGTTTGATCTCACTGGTACCGACCATGCTGAAGAGATTGATCGATAAGAATACCCTAATAGATACAAAATTGAGATGCATGCTCATAGGCGGTGCGAATTGCCCCCAGAGCCTTGTTGAACGAGCCTTAAAATTAAAATTACCCCTGGCACTGACCTATGGTATGACAGAAGCCACTTCCCAGGTGGCAACCTCATTTAACCAGGTGCATTTGAAACCACGATCGGTTGGACCCCCACTCCCGGGCACAGAGGTTAGAATAGTCAACAAGGAGGGAGAGATAGGTGAAATAGAGGTAAGAGGACCCAATATCTCCCAAGGGTACTATAATCAACCAGAGTTAAACAAAGAGATATTTGTAGATGGCTTCTTCAAAACTGGGGATATAGGGTATAAGGATATGGATGGGGACTTGTATGTGCTCCAGAGAAGGATTGACCTGATAGTGACAGGTGGAGAAAATGTTATCCCCTCAGAGGTGGAAGATCTAGTCAAGAGCCATCAGCTTGTATTTGATTGCATTGTTTTTGGCATTGATGATCAACTGTGGGGTCAGATGGTCTCTGTATTGGTGGTGGCAGATAAATCATTGAAGAAATCAGAACTAACTGATTATTGCAAGGCAAAGATTGCGAATTACAAAATTCCTAAAAATTTCTTCCGGGTGGACGCCTTACCTGTATCAAGTTCAGGCAAAATTAACAGGAAAGAAATCAAAGAGGGATATCATCAGTTTCTTAAACTGGTTTGATGGTATCCTTGTGTTCCCGCTCAATCTCACCAGCATATGCGATAATTGCGATTAACCCCCCCAGAATGAATCCAAGGATAAGAGAAGAAGATTTGATCGGATCTATCTCTATAATATATGTAACAATCATAAGAAGCAAAGCGGCAGAGAGATGCATCATTAGAAATAAAGGAACAACTTGATGAAGATCCCAATTTTTCTTTATATAATTTCGAAGAAGTTCAAGAAAGCCAATAATTATCCCTGAGAT
>JAAFKL010000042.1 GCA_021399405.1 Candidatus Heimdallarchaeota archaeon
AATCTTGCCCTCTTTCCCTCTTGGTCGAGATAACCTGCATCACCCCTGACAGTCTGATCACCTCCGGAACAGAATGAGTATTTACCATCCTTAGGTGATGGATTCTCAGCCGTGAAGAGTACAACACCAATTTTTTCATCATACCAGGCATCCATAAATGCATCAATCAATTCATCAACCGTAATTGGTGTAAAAGCATTTCTAACTTCGGGTCGATTGAATGCAATTCTTGCTAAACCGTCAGATTTTTTGTAGGTGATTTCTTTGTATTCCTTAACTGTTATCCATTCAATTTCCATATATATCTCAAATCAAAGAGAGGATAATAAGTAATTTTTGTTTCAAATCTAAACTGCAAAAATCTCAATGAAAGGAGTATCATTAATAATCACAATTTAAGAGAGGAAACTGTGAGTGGTTCATTGGAGCTAACCAAATTCAATGTTTGGATTTTGGCAATCAGACCAAAAACACTGCCAGCAGCCTTGTCCCCAGTGTTGGTGGGCACTGCAACGGCAATTTATGATGGGATGTTTTCTCCATTTCCTGCTATCGCTGCCATGATTGGAGCTCTTCTATTGCAAATCCTTTCCAATCTGGCCAATGATTACTTTGATTTTGTAAAAGGTCTAGATAAGGCAGAAAGAGAAGGACCAAAAAGAGTTGCGGCAAGTGGGTTGCTATCACTTAAAGAGTTGAGAATTGGGATAATGCTTAATATTTTCCTTGCTATCCTTGATGGCTTATATTTGATATGGGTAGGTGGAATACCAATACTGATCATTGGTCTGCTTTCAATTTTATTCGCATTGCTTTATTCAGGCGGCCCATATCCCCTAAGTTCTATAGGCTTGGGCGATATATTTGTGTTCATCTTTTTTGGTCTGGTAGCAGTTGGCGGAACATATTTTGTGCAAGCATTGTCGATTAGCAGTTTAGTACTTCTGGTAGCCATTCCTCCTGGACTACTCATCACCGCTATTCTGGTAGTTAACAATTACAGGGATATTGAAACTGACAAGGCAGTAAATAAATTCACTCTTGCAGTATTCATGGGTCATAAATATACCAAGATTTATTTTATCACATTGATCTTCGTTTCCTATATCACTCCAATTATTCTTCTGTTTACATATGATTTCTCTCCCTGGATACTGTTACCGATTCTTTCAGCTGGAAAGGCTTCAAAACTGATTGCAAATATGCTTAAAACAAATGCAGGAAAAGTTATGAATCCCACTCTTGGTGGTATTGCTCAATTAGGACTAATTTATAGTCTTCTTTTTAGTATAGGAATCGTAATCTAGGGTGATAAAGTGAAACATTGGTTAGATGAAGCAAATGATATTTGTCCTAAAAAAATCGCAATAATCTACAATGATAATATCCTCAACTATGATTCCCTCTATAGCAAAAGCATTGAGATGGCAAGAAAGTTGGCAAATATCGGGGTGAAGAAGGGATCGCACGTAGGTATTTACATGGAGAATAGTTTGGAATTTATCTACCTCATTCATGCTCTTAACAAATTGGAGGCAGTGATGATCCCCTTCAACACTAGATTAAAGGCTAATGAGATAGCCAATCAGATAAATCATGTTAATCCAGATATCATCATAACTGACAAGAAATTGGGTGGGGTAAAAACAATATGTTTGAGGAATTTATCAGAGATGGATCCAATTCAAGTGGATTTTAAGAATTCTGTGGATCTCAGTTTGATTCAGGGGATAGTATTTACATCAGGAACAACTGGAAAACCCAAGGGTGTTATTCTATCAAACGATAATCATTTTACCTCAGCACAGAGCTCAGCCCAAGTCCTAGGTGTTGAGGACGGGGATGTTTGGTTGAATTGCATCTCATTGTTCCATGTTGGTGGTCTTGAGATCATATTTAGAGCGTGTATCTATAAAATCGCAATTGTGCTTCATCAAGAATTTGATGAAAAAAAGATAATTCATAGTATTTACAAGAGAAATGTAAGTTTGATCTCACTGGTACCTATCATGCTTAAGAGATTGATCGATAAGAGTTCTCTAATAAATACAAAATTGAGATGTGTGCTCATAGGTGGTGCAAATTGCCCCCAGAACCTAGTTGAACGAGCATTAATATTGAAATTACCCCTGGCATTGACCTATGGCATGACAGAAGCCACGTCCCAGGTGGCCACCTCATTTAATCTGGTGCATTTAAAACCACAATCAGTTGGACCTCCACTCCCGGGTACAGAGGTTAGAATAGTCAACAAGGATGGAGAGATAGGTGAAATAGAGGTTAAAGGCACCAATATCTCCCAAGGGTACTATAATCAGCCCGAGTTAAACAAAAAGATATTTGTTGATGGTTACTTCAAAACTGGTGATATAGGGTATATGGATACGGATGGGTACTTGTATGTGCTCCAGAGAAGAGTTGATCTGATTGTGACTGGTGGAGAAAATGTTATCCCCTCGGAGGTAGAGGATCTTGTCAAAAGCCATCAGCTTGTATTTGATTGCATTGTTTTTGGTATTGATGATAAACTATGGGGTCAGATGGTCTCTGTAGTCGTGGTAGCAGATAAATCATTGAAGAAATCAGAATTAAGAGAATATTGCAAGGCAAGGATTGCAAATTACATGATTCCTAAAAAATACTTTAGAGTGGAAGCATTACCTGTATCAAGTTCAGGGAAAATTGATAGGAAAGAAATCAAAGAGGGATATCATCAGTTTCTTGAGCTGGTTTGATGGTATCCTTGTGCTCCCTCTCAATCTCACCAGCATAAGCGATAATTGCTATTAACCCTCCCAGAATGAATCCAAGAATAAGAGATGAAGATTTGATCGGATCTATCTCGATAATATATGTAACAATCATAAGAAGCAAAGCAGCAAAGAGATGCATCATTAGAAAAAAAGGAACAACTTGATGAAGATCCCAATTTTTCTTTATATAATTTCGAAGAAGTTCAAGAAAGCCAATAATTATCCCTGAGAT
>JAAFKL010000043.1 GCA_021399405.1 Candidatus Heimdallarchaeota archaeon
AAACAAGAAAGTATCATCAAACCAAATCTTAATTATAGATTTGAACAAGTGTTACGTGAAGTAAAAGCCATTCAAAGAAATCACTGGTTTGATATTTGAGGTAGTTAAATGAGTCACAACCATCCCTTATGGGAACATCATGTAATTGGATATGTATCTACAAATTGTTACGTTTTTGGAAAGCCAGATGAGGCAGTATTAGTCGATCCTGGTGGACCTGAAGTTACAACGATAGTAAAAAAATTAATAGAAAAAGAAATTGAAGTGAAGCACGTAGTTGTAACTCATGGTCATTTTGATCATCTAGGTTGGGCTGCTGATGTTATGAAATTGGTTGAGGGTGCAAAGGTATATCTTCATGAGGCTGAAAAACCAGCTGTTGAGCCTTTTTTAAATCGAATGGTGACTGAATGGGGCTTACCAGCTTGTGAATTAAGAGAACCAGACGTATGGGTAAAGGAAGGCGATATTTTAGAAATGGCTGGGATGAAATACAAGGTGATTCATACACCCGGACATTCACCAGGGTCTGCTGTTTTTCAACTAATTGACAAAAAAGAAGGTCTATCTACAAATCTTAATATCGATTCAGCATTTGTTGGGGATTTAGTATTTCAAGGTTCAATCGGGCGTTTTGATCTCCCATTTTCCAATGGTGACGATATGAAAGATTCTTTAGTTAAGATAATGGAAATATTGCCTAAACATTCTGAATTGTTTCCCGGTCATGGTAATCTGACTGATATGGGGACAGAACTGGAATCTAATCCGTATCTAATGGCAATCCAGAAAAATGTACCGTTTTATTAATTACGCTTTCTGCGTTGCTTTTTCGCCGTTTTCTTTGTAGTTTTCTTTTTCGTAGTTGATTTCTCAGCATCTTTGCCTTTAGATTTTTTAGTAGTCTTTTGCTTAACTCTGAAACTAAAGATTCTACTCGCAGTGATTGTGTTTGTTCGAATTAAAGTTCCAAAAACAAGTGCAACAAGTGCAACTGGAATTAAAATGCTGAATAATATATTTCGACCCAAGAAATAACTAAAACCACTGTCGACAGTATCAACTGGTTTGTTGAGTGGGGTAATATTTAGTAGCCAAGCAACTAGATTTTCAAATAGTTCTTGATTATCTTCCATCTCAATCCAAGCCTTTTCACTATCATAAGCTAAATCTGAAAACATAATTGTGGATCCAATGAGTACTCCTCTCCCATCGTTTGCTCCAAAACTACTTCCTGACATCCAACTTAGGTGACCAGTATCTTCAAATGAGATATCATAGCCCTTGTCAACCGAATATGTCAATGCAGATGCATTACCATTATGAACACTTTCAAAGTTTTCACTGATCTGAGTTCCATAGTATAATACTTTGGAAATCTCATTAATTTCAGTATCCCAGATATCTCCATTAATATATTTATCAGTAAAATATACATGAGAGCTATTTCCATCGTTATTGAAATCATCAATAATAATTGTAACATTGTCGCTATCTATAGGATCGGCTGTTCCTAATTGCACAGCAAAGCCTAATTGATCAACAATTAAATTATTCATCGGAAGGAAATGACCAGCAAGACTAACATTATCAGAATAAGGATTTGACATATACAATACGCTTCCTCCAATTGACAGAAATTCCTCTAATGCACTTTCTTCATCGATACGACTAACTATGTCTACATTGGACGTCTTATCCTCTCGTAGATTCGGGCTCGGGATTATTACTAAATCTGCACCTTGAAGATTAGAATTTGTAAAATTTTCAGTATTGATTTCAAACTCAATTGTTACATCAATTTCATTTTCAACATCGAATGACTCATTTAATCCAGCAAGAGCCGTTTTTAGTAAGTCATGGGTAAAGAATTGTAAATGTGCTTCATCATACACAACAACGTAATTCACAGCCTTTGGCTCAGCATTACTATTAATAACGCTAAAAGAAGACATGAACAGCAATATTAACAGTAAAAATATACTCTTTTTCATTAATAATCCCAAAACATTCTCCCGAGTAATTTTGACAATTTAAATAATAACTTACTTACAACTGCGATATACTATCTTACGTTTTTGAGTTTGCACATATATTGATTATACTTTCTCAACATCATGACTAGTGCTTTCAGCTTTACCGGCTTGAGTAATTCTGGTAAATTTTGCTAACTTCCACATTTCTGGAATAGAAGTCGCACCAACGTAACTCATACCTGATCTAAGACCACCAACAAGTTGTTGTAGTATTTCCTTGGTTGCTCCCCTGAACGGAACAATGGCTTCCACACCTTCAGGAATTATGTCTCCAAATTCATCATCAAATGATCCAGTCGTTCTCTTATCTCTTCCAAGACTTGCTCCAAGAGATGCCATACCCCTAATGATTTTGACTCTTCTTCCATTTCGAGTCACTGGAATACCTGGCGATTCAGTTGTTCCACCCAATAGATTACCAAGCATAACAGTCGATGCTCCAGCGGCTATTGCCTTAGAAATATCTCCCGAGGTTCGAATTCCACCATCACCAATCAAAGGAATTTTTTCGTCTTTAGCAGCCATGAACGAATTGTGAATTGCAGTTAATTGTGGTACACCAGCACCAGCTACAATTCGAGTTATACAAATGGATCCAGGACCAACACCCACTTTGACTGCATCAACTCCATGTGATATTAGATCACGAGTGCCTTCTCCAGTGGCAACATTACCCGCAATAATCTGTATATCATCTCCAAATTCTTTTCTCAGCAATTTTATCGTATCCATTACCAAATCAGAATGACCGTGAGCTACATCAACAACTATTACATCACATTCAGCTTTAACTAATTGATTTGCTCTTTCTAGGAATTCATGTTTAACTCCAATAGCTGCCCCTGCTCTTAATCTTCCCTTTTCATCTTTTGTTGCGTTGGGCCACTTTTTAGTTTTAGTTAAATCTTTGGTGGTGATTAATCCCATTAATTTGCCAACATCATCAACAAGGGGTAATTTTTCAATCCGGTTCGAGCGTAAAATCTCTTTTGCATCTAAAATACTGATATTTGGCTTTGCAGTTATCACATCTTTAGTCATTAAATCTGAAATTGTGGTATTTGGATCATTTTCAAACATTAGATCTCTGGCTGTCAAGATACCAATAAGTTTCCGATTATTATCAACTATTAAGATGCTAGAAACTGATTTTTCCT
Source organism: Candidatus Heimdallarchaeota archaeon (assembly GCA_021399405.1). Next base: position 3,194 of record JAAFKL010000043.1, read on the forward strand.
TCTGTAGTTGCCATACATCATGTAATTGACTTGTTGGAGGTAATGTATAAGGATTTTCAATCAAAATACTTTCCGATCGTTTAACAGAGTTTACTTGTTTTACTTGCTCTTCTATCGTCATGAATCGATGTATAATACCTATTCCACCCTCTCTAGCCATTGCTATTGCCATTGCTTTTTCAGTTACAGTGTCCATATTGGAACTTACAATGGGTATTGAAAGAGAGATTTCGTTGGTTAAAAGTGTGCTAGTGTCACAGTGCTTTCTAGAACTTACTGAAGAATGATTTGGAACAAGCAGAACATCATCAAATGTTAAAGCGAGTGGAATATTTAATTTCTCGACTCCGTTCCCATATCCTTCTTCGTAGTATCGCTGTTGTTCCACATAAATGAAATATCATATATACTTAATAAAATTTCGCGAAGATTCTAAGTCCATTAATCATTCATAATGAAATTAATGCAGTTTAATTTTGCCGTATAAACCTCTGTACTGTTAATTTAGTGAAGCAGAACTGTTCTCATTTCAAATGGGAAATCAATAATAATTTTGGCTATGAGTTCTCAATCAACTGTAAATCTTATATCTAGAAATGTTTATAAAATTTCATAGGAAATTGACTTAGATTAGATGAAAATTATTAGATTGTGTATTTTGATTCTAATTTCCGGGTCAACTCTTACTTCAAATAATTTTATTCTATCAGAACAAATGACAAACCAATTTTATGAGCAATTAATTGGTGAATATATCTATGAGAGTAATGATGCAATAGAAATTGATTCAATAACTAGTGTTAGATTTGAAATCAAGATGGGAGAAGGATTTGAGGCACAAACCCTCTCAACTCGTAATGTTGTTTCAATAAATCAATCTAAAAATTCAGGTAATTTTGATGTTCTTACTCAAAACTCAGTTGCTTACCCATTTTTTGCAGATATTCTAACCAATGGTAATGATGATTATTTTGATAGCTGGATACGATTTGATGGGTCCAGGAGCGATTTGCGAATTAATTTGGCAGACGACAATAATGCTCATCTATTGGAATCATCCTGGCTTACCCGTAATCCAGACTTTTTAGGGTATTCGCTTACTCGGATCAGTTTAGTTATCGATAATTTTTCCTATTCATCCAATAATGAAGTTACCACTTTCTCATTTAGTATATCATGGCAATATTATGGAACCGTGAAAACTCCTAGTTTAGTAGAACCCGGTGAGTCAACCAAGTTTATAATGCTAACTTCAGATACTTTGTCGGGTTTACCAATAATAAATTTATCAGCAAGTTTCTCTTTGGTATTTTATGAAAATGACATCGAATATGAAATCCCTAGAAATGATAAATTGGAACTAATGACTGGGGATACTGGAATATACAATTTTAACATTTTAGAAAATGAGACCCAATTGATTAATTCTATCATGAAAGAAAATCAAGATCATAATATTGATCTATTGATAAGTACAAATTTGGAGTCGGGAAACAAATTTAGCTCTACTATAAATGGAAGTAATTCTCAATTATTCTATCAAACATCTAATCCAAATTTAGAGTTTAACACGATCATTTTACAGGTATTTAATCTAAATATTAGATTATATTTTGATACCGCGATTATCAGATACACTCTTGGATGGTATTTTAGCTCAGGTGACCTCGAAATACCTAACTCATATTCTGATACTACGGAATCACTCTCTCAAACCAACACATCAGATACTATTGAATATAGTTTAGAACTAAATAAATATGTTATGTGGTCAATTTATACTACGTTTGCGATAATATTGATTGTGGTCATTCTTAGATTGGCTAAAAAACTCTAGTTTTGCTATAATGTTAATTTGCAAGGGTGTGAGGCTTTAATATATCAAGTACATAAAACAATAATTCCAAATTTACATGCATCTAATAATCGATTATTCTTAGTTACAATTTTTAAATTGTAACGAGATACATACTTTGTTTGTATACAGATTTAAGGGTTAGTTGGGCTGAGCCGATTACTCATGAGAACCTAATTCATCAGACAAAGGTTCAGGAAATATTCTATACTAGGATTTTTATCTATATCTTTTTCGTTCTGCTCACCATCCGCTTTGTTCTCTTGTCAGAGTATTCATATTTGTCAATCCTTTACTTTGTCTTTTTATTGGTATTCTACCCGTATTTCATCAAACCATGGGAAATAATCTTAACAAACAAAAGGTTAATTTTGAGACATCAGTATTGGAATGTCGGGAGATTCTCAACTTTAATTTCTTTCAATTTAGATACATTAGATACACAACAAATCGCCCCAAGATTTAAACTAATACCTGTCACAATTGGATTCACCATCCTTACAGTTTATAGTATATCACTACTAGAATTCTATCTTACAAGTAGATTACCAACACCGCTACTTATCAGAATTGCTTTTCTTATTTTCGGGTCCATCAGAATAGTTAACAACATTAGTGAAGTACAAACTGATTTGGTAGATTTATTACTTTCTCCATTTATCCACGAAGCACTATTTTTCTCCCTAATCTCAATGATTCCTGCAGTGGCTTTGATTATTTTTGGACTACCAAGAAGGCAACAAATGCTATTATCCACCACAGGTGGGCATAGGCTGTCTTTATCAACGGGAATCCATCAAAAGCTTACTAGTTTACTCTTTGCTGTGGGTAGAAAACATCGAGTAAAAGAAATTACATCTGACTGGGAGTGGGATCTACCATTATTGGATGATGAGGAGGTGAAAGCCGAAGCTCAAATAGGTTTGATAGAGAGAAAAGCTCAAATCCTTGGGCTTGTATCATTAATTCTTTTTATAGACTCCTTTGATCAGTTTTTAACAATTTTACTTCATCCTAATGGGCAGAATCTTATCCTTTTCGTTTTGAAGGTTCTCGATTTATTGTTCATTTGGTTTGCTCTCGTATTTTCCAAAAAATACAGACGGTTAATCGCAACTAATCATAGATTGCTTTATCAAGAAGAGATGAGGGAAATATCTGGGCTCTGGGGTAAAAGGATTTACCAATACAGAGAATTCCCTTACGAGTTTATCAAAGGTTTTACTTATTCAAATTTTTCGGCCATCCAAATCAATGCAGTTCTCGGAATTTTAGTACTTATATTCGGTCTCTCCGTAATTTCAGATAGTTATGAATTTCAAGGGTTAACTATTCTGATTGTATTTTTCATAATTGGATACATATTGCTTAATTATCGTAATTTTACTAGCCTTAAATTCTCTTCAATAGGAGGAGGCACAATGGAATTATTCTATAAGCTTCCTGTTTTTATGGTCAATATTTCTCATCGACTAGAAAATCGTGAAAGGATATACAACAGATTCTTCCCAAACATTTTGGGTGAAAATGATGTAGCAGATCTATGTAATTCAGTTCGTGGAGTAAAGAATCCGAAGGAAAATCTAGAATCCGAGCATGAAATTAACGTTGACGCTTTTATTTCTAAAGAGGAGGTTGAATTTGGTCGATGGAAAAAAGTTGGCCAATTCAGATTTAGTAAGGGGAGTGTGTTCCTAGGGATGATAATTTCCTTTATCATAATGTTAACTCTATACTCTAAGTTTGAAGCAGGACTACATGTCATTTTCATAGTTTTTGCCATTTTAGTTATATTGTTTCAAGGATTGTATCTTCTAGTTCAAAGGTATAGAACACTGATTATCTTGAAAAATCGATTATTTTTCATTGATGAGATATCTCCGCGAAGAGTTGCACAAGCTTTTGGAAGATTGCCTGAACGATCCATACAAGAACTGAGTTTGGAGTATCTTTTGGCTTCACAGTTTAGATTTACTTTTGGTCGTAAAATTGGTGAATTTGTTAAATATTTATTTATTATTTTCATTTCTGTGTACACAATAAGTGGTTCAGAAAGTATTGTACAATATTCAGACGGATTAACACGTGATTTTATAATCCTATTGGCTGGTCTTGCACTAGTAGGGACCGTAGTGCCAGCATCAAAATCTTTCTTCGAAAACTTACCAAAATATTCACTGCGTATATTTACAAGATTTGGTGTTATTGTAATACCATATATGCGAGATCTTGATGAGATTAGTCTTGCTATTAATAATGCGAGGGACAATAAATGACTATACGCGATAAACTTAGAAATCGTCTGACGGGTTACATTTTCGGAAAATACGTTTTGGAGAAACAAATTGAAGGAACTTTAATTAAAGGGGAGGAATATATTTCCGGAATTGAGATTATCTTTTATGATGAACTCATGCTTTTACTCGCTCTATTTGGTAGTATTGCCAGTCTTACTCTAGGAATTATTATTGATCCTCTCTTCTTTCTTATATTGATTCCAATAACTAGCCTAGTTTACTTTTCTCTAGAAGTAGAATTAATCTATCTTACCAGTGAGAGACTTATAATTGAAAGAAGAACTATTTTAGAAAAATTACTAAAAACCTCCAATATAAAATCTATCTCATTAGATCAAGTAGCTGTAATTTCATATTCCAGAGCACCATTTCAATATCCTAGCTTGTTCCTCAGTGCTCTTGGTTTTGTTACAATAATTTTATCATTTGTCTATGATGTCAATGCGATCCTTATTGTTATTGTTCTGTTGCCCATATCGTTATATTTGGCATATTTTGGTTCAAGGTTAACCAAACGAAGTATTGAAATATCCGTCATAGGTGTTTTGAAACCGTTTGGTGTTGGTAGAACAAAGGGTGCACCATTATGGTTCCTAAATGATTTACAAAATATGATTTTTGAGAGAGTACACCATACCTTACACGATGATGAGGAGGGTCAGGATCTTCATGAAAACCCATTAAAATATAGTGGCAGGGTTAAGGAATTGCTTAAACTAATAAAGAAGCCACTGCAAAAGAAAATATTACAATTATTGGATGAAAATGTAATGTCAAAGGGTCAGATTGTAGAACAATGTGCAGAGTACAGCAAAACAGAAGTTGATGAAGCAATGAGACAGTTACGTGCGATAAGATACATCTACTATCACCGAGGAATAAAAAAATGGTGTTTAGACCAATCCACGGTTATCAGTGATTTAGAAGATTCAGAATAACGCCCTAAAAAGATAGGTTGGCAGTGTAATATTCTCAATTTTCTTTTCTGTAATCGGCAGACCTAATTTTTCCTCTTTGCAATTTAACGAATAATTTGTGAAACTATAAACAAAACAATCAATATTAGACCTAATATACAATGTAAAGTATTTCAGTATATACAGAAATTAAATTTTGGATAGATTGACTCAAACTGAAATAACACAACCCTCTAAATTATTGGATAATCAAGGACATCTTACAAACAAAGGATGGTCCCGTCATCAGTTATTACAATACAATCGTGAAAATATTGGAGTAAGATGGTATCGTATTAAGGAATGGGATTATTACGCTATAATTGGACCGAAATTTGGTATTACAATCACAATTGCTGATTTGGGGATAATGGCTTTATTTTCAGTAGTCTGGTTAGATTTTGAAAAAGGTACATTCACCACAGGTGAAGTATCTAAGCTCTTTACAAGAGGAAAGACAAATTTGCCTTCCAATTCAAAGGAAGGCAATATTAAAATAAAAACCAAAAAGCTACAAATTGAAGTAATTAAAACCCCTGATACGAGGGAGCTATCCTTTTCTTTTCCTAAGTTTGCTAAAAACATGTCTTTGGAAGGTAAATTAGTCCTACATCAGCCACCAGAAATGGAATCAGTAACTATTGCAACACCTTGGAATGGAAGTCCCAAGGCCTTTTACTATAATCAAAAAATAAATTGTATGCCAACCAAAGGCTATGTAAATATTAATGAGGACAAATATGATTTTGATCCGTCATCTTCATTTAGCGTTCTTGATTGGGGAAGGGGTGTCTGGACTTACAAAAACACCTGGTTTTGGGGATCTGCTTCTGGAATAGTAAATAACGAGTCATTTGGATTTAATATAGGATATGGTTTTGGTGACACTGCTGCGGCTTCTGAAAATATTATTTTCTATAAGAATGTTGGACATAAAATCGAGGAAGTTGAATTCCACTATAATCCGGATGATTATTTACAACCATGGAAATTTACTAGCTCTGATAGTAGATTTGAAATGACCTTTGAACCAATTCTTGATAGGAATGCTAAAGTTAATTTATTTATCTTCAAATCAGTTCAACATCAAGTGTTTGGATATTTCACAGGTTTTGTTATTTTAGACGATGGGACAAAACTTGAAGTAAATAAATTATTAGGATTTGCTGAAGAAGTTTACAATCGATGGTAAATCATCTAAACTTCATGCTGGCGTAAATTTATACACAGTTCTATCTTCTTCAAGCTTCTGAGATTTTAACTTCATTTTCATTCCAACTTTAGGTTTGGATGATATACCAACTAAATGAGCTAATACAGTTACCCCTTCTTCAAGTTCACCTAGAACTATCACGTAGGGAGCCTTGCTTGCCATATTATCTGGTGCGAAATGAATAATCGTAAATGCCTTTAAAGTGGCATCTGTTGATACTTCAAAGTCCTCCATTTCATTATGAAGATTTTCACAAGCCATTCTTGGTGGAAAATATTTCATTTCACAGGTTTTACATTTATTCCCTATGAATTTATCTTGCATTACATTCTCTGCAAATTGCTTTACTATTGTGGGATACTCTTCCGATGTTACATGTCCAAATTTCATACTCATTTTTAATTATCTCCCATATATCAGTACGTTGACAAATTGACCAGTTTGGCCAACATTGTGACTCAGCGCTACCTCTGCACCGTCTATTTGACGATTACCATTTTCACCTAGCAATTGCTTTCTCAATTCCACTGCTTGGCCTACACCTGTTGCTCCTAGGGGATGTCCTTTTGATTTTAATCCACCTGAGATATTCATTGGTATTTTACCTCCAATTCTTGTTTGTTCATCCAACACTGCACTTCCAGCTTCTCCAGGGGTATAAAACCCAAGATCCTCCATCGCCATAATTTCAGCAATTGTAAAACAATCATGCACTTCTGCAACATCAATATCGGCAGGTGTTATTCCAGCCATGTCGTATGCGACGGCAGCCGCTCTTTTTGCGCCTCCTAGACTCGTTAAAGATGGTCTTCTTGCCATTTGCATGGTGTCAGAACCAGATCCTACTCCGTTGATATAAATCGGAGTGTCTGTAAAATTTCTTGCTAAACTTTCTTTTGTTATTAATACAGCAGCTCCGCCGTCAGATATCAAGGAACAATCATACAGATTTAGGGGTGATGCAATTTGAATTGATTTCATTGCGTCTTCCAAACTAACTTCTTTCTGAATATGCGCTTTAGGATTTTTTGCACCATAGTAATGGTTCTTTACACCAATTGAAGAAAGCATTTCTGGTGTAGTCCCGTATTCTGCCATATGGGCAGATGCCATTAATGCGTAATATCCTGGAAATGAACATCCAAATGGATATTCCCATCGAAGGTCACCGGCACGAGCCATTAATTGGGTTGCATAACCCGAACTAACTGCAGTCATTTTTTCAACACCAACTACAAGTACTGTATCATGAATTCCTGATTTGACTTGTAAATATGCAGTTTTTATCGCAGCAGTACCAGTAGCACATGCAGACTCAATTCTAATAGTAGGCTTGTCAGATAAACCAATCTCATCAGTTATAACTGCAGCAGGGGCTCCTTGTCCATTGAAGTCATCAGCAGCTATACCAATGACAGTAGCATCAACACTTGATTTATCAAGTTTTAAATCACTAAAT
>JAAFKL010000310.1 GCA_021399405.1 Candidatus Heimdallarchaeota archaeon
TAAATAGGAAATATGCACATCGTGCAAAATCGAAACATAAAACAATAATAAGATCAGTCGATGTAGAAAAAACATTCGGACATGATATACATGCTTTACAAGGTGTATCCTTCGATGTCTTTGAAGGTGAAGTCGTCGTTATAATTGGTGCATCCGGGTCTGGTAAAAGTACAATTCTTAGATGTATCAACAGACTTGTTGAACCGACTAGTGGCAAGGTATATTTGGAAAATACTGAAATTAATTCTGCTACGACAAACATAAATGAAATTAGATCAGAAATAGGAATGGTTTTCCAGTCATTTGAGTTGTTCAGCCACTTAAAAGTACTTAATAATATTACTTTAGGTTTAATTAAGGTCAGGAAAATGGCTCCCAAAAAAGCCGAGGAGGTTGCAATAAAAACACTTGAAAAAGTCAATTTACTTGATAAAATCTCATCTTACCCTGGTGAGTTATCAGGTGGACAAAAACAAAGAGTTGCTATTGCGAGGGCCTTAGCAATGAATCCAAAGGTAATGTTGTTTGATGAACCAACTTCCGCATTAGATCCGGAATTAATCGGTTCTGTACTTGAAACGATGGTCAAATTGGCAAATGAGGGGATGACAATGGTGGTTGTTACTCATGAAATTGGTTTTGCTAAAGAAGTTGGAGATTGGTTGATATATATGGATGAGGGGAAAATTATTGAGGAAGGAACTCCTAGAGAGGTTTTGGAAAATCCTAAAAGTGATAGGATGAAAGATTTCCTTAGTCAGGTATTGCAATAAATTCCAAATTTCTGACTAAATCTTTTTTCCTCTATATTGGGTATGATAATTCATTTATTAGAAATTGATTTATTCTTTAAAACTATAATTTAGTTATTCTGTATACTTATGATCTATATTTCCTGATTATTATTGGTAATGCAAGGAATGCAATTATTACTGACATAAATGGAATTGGTAAGAATCCGTCATCACTTGGCTCATCAGAGTTCTCTCGCATTGCGATTCCAAGTAATTCAGTATCACCTACCTTGAATAGAACTTCAGTTCCTTTCGCTGGATTTTCGGAGGAGAAAAATGCAAGTACAGGAAAGTCAGCAACAGTGAGGTGAACATCTTTATTTTCCAAAGCTAAAATTTGAGCATCATAAGTATCATATGCCTTAATATCCGCATTTGGTATATTAGCCTGAGCCCAAATATCTCCAGTAGTACTTGTTTGAACAGATACAGATATGGATGCACTATTTAAATCAGCAACCGTTGTTATGTTTAAACCATCATCAGTGTATAATGGACCTGCCATAACTGCTTGAGAACTAGTAAAGTATGATCTAGTAAAATCAACAACTTGATCTCTTTCAGGAGTTTTTGTCATACCTGAGATAATTGCATCAAATTCTCCAGCCTCTAAATTAGGTATAATAGGATCCCAAGCAGAGGGATGAAAAACTGCTTTGATGGTTACTCCATATGCCGTTGAAAATTCAGCAGCGATAGCAACAGCAATATCTGCGTCAAAACCACTTACTTTGTCTCCACTACCATCATCCAAATCAGCCACACCAGCAGCACCAAGCATTTCAAATGGAGAGTAAGGCATATCTGATCCGAAAAGAAGCTCCCCACTTGTAATAATATTATCAAGAGTACCTCCGCTTGTAATTGTATCTTTTGCTGGAAATACTTTTACAGTTGAAGCAGTCGTATCATCTGTAGCATCTGATTCACCTGGAAACCATTTTGCATAAATGGTATCATAAGTATCATCAGTATCAATCATTTTTGTCAGAGCAGAATCCAGAGCATCCCGGAATTCATCGTTTCCAGATCTAAAACTCGCAGATACGCCAATTGGGGTCGACCCTACTGACAATATTGTTATCACTAAAATCGATTTTAAAAGTAATATTTTTGTATTTTTCATATTCAATCATTTCCATATTTTGTTTGGAAATGTCCGAAGTAAAAATAATAAGTAATTAAACGTTTCACGAGGGAAATTTGATAATGATAAAATAGAATTCTCTAATAATATTCGTAAATCATCTACAATAACATCAATATTTTTGACGATATGACATCTAACACAAAAAATCATCAAAAATAATTAAGCTCTTTATAGTTAAATTTTAGAAAATTGCATAGAATGTAATTTATATTGCGAAACGAGAATATATTGAAATTCCTAAATAAATATCAAAACAGATTTGAAAATAAACTACAATAATCTCTCTTTAGATATACAAGATGCAAAATTCGATGTTGATAATTTGAGTCAATTTACAGTAATTATATTTCAACTTAGGTTAAAAGTGGACTTGATTGGTCCATAAACAATTAACTCATAAGGGATACATTCGTTTTGAAGCTATGAGTAAATATTCGATTTACAGGGTAACAAGCTTGTCTGAATTACAAGGAATTGTCGAAGTCCAAAGACAGGCTTGGGGGATGTCAGATTTAGAAATTGTCCCTAGTTCCACATTGAAAGCTGTGACATCGTTTGGTACAGTGCTTATTGCAGTCGATAGATTAAAGGAAGTTATAGGATTTATCTGTGCTTTTCCATATTTTCCAGATAAACATTATAGCGATATGATGGCAATATTACCACACTGGCAAGGCAAAGGAGTTGGTTTTGCATTAAAAAAATTTCATAGAGAAATTGCGTTAAACTCAGAAGTGCCAATAAATTCAATCGTTTGGACTGTTGATCCCCTATTAACAAACAATTCATATTTGAATTTCTCAAAATTAGGTGGCTTATCTTCTATTTATTACCCAGATTATTACGGAGATCAAGAAGAAATTGGAATTTACAAAGGATTACCAACTGATCGTTTTTTGATTGAATGGCAGATAAGAACCGATAAAGTCGCAAAAAGAATGAATGATTACAAAGTTGACAGAATTACACTGAGCACACTTTTGGAACGTAGTCCAGCGATAAATTCAATACATAAAGAACAATGTACTATAAATGATAAATTTAAACCACGAACAAGTTTTTGTGTAGAGGTTCCAGCAAATTTTCAACATTTAAAAAATCAAAATATTGAGATCGCAAAAGATTGGCGGATGAAATTCAGAAAAATATGTATGAAATATTTTGATACCAGTTGGGAAATATCAGATTTCCATACTTTTCTTGAGTATGATATAAGAAGAAATTATTATGAATTCACAGAGAAGGAATAATATGGGTATGCTGAAATATTTAATCGAGAAGATGGAATTAATTGAAATTGAGATGCCATTAGTTCACCCCTTTAGAACATCATTTGAAACAGAGACAAGTAATCAAGCCATAATTGTTAAATTAACTGATACTGAAGGGAACATCGGATGGGGTGAAACCGCAATATCTGAGAATCCGGGTTACTGTTATGAGACTACAAGAACGGCCTGGCATATACAGAATGATTTTATATTTCCAATTATGCGAGAATTCCAAAAAAAAAATGAATCATTTGAAATCTTGGAATGCATGAAAGTATGGAACGCTGTTAGAGGACACGAATTTGCAAAAGGGGGAATCGAAGCAGCAATGTGGTCATTAAAGGCTGAACAGGATAACCAATCTCTTTCTGAAATGTATGAAGGCACAAAATCTGAAATACCAACTGGAGTTTCGATTGGGATACAAAACACGATACCTGATCTTATTAAGCGGATTGGAAAATTTTTGAACTTGGGATATCATCGAATTAAAATTAAAATAGAACCAGGATGGGATATTGAAGTAGTAAAAGCTATCCGAAAGGAATACGGAGATATCCAGCTGATGGTTGATGCAAACTCTGCATACACCTTATCGGATAAGGATTTGAATGTGATGAAATCTCTTGATAAGTTTGAAATGATGATGATCGAACAACCTTTAGCATATAATGACATTCTTATGCACAAAAAATTGCAAAGCATAATTAATACACCTATCTGTTTAGATGAATCCATCCATGATCCTAAAAATGCAGAATTAGCATTGGAATATGATTGTTGTAGAATTATAAATATTAAACCCGGGAGAGTTGGGGGTTATTACAATGCATTGAAAATTGCAAAAAATGCGGGTCCAGGGAAAGTATGGTGTGGTGGACAGTTGGAGACAGGAATAGGAAGAATACATAACCTATGTCTTCAATCAAATGAAAATTTCACTATACCTGGAGATACCTCTGCAAGTGACAGGTATTATGCAGAAGATATTATTGAGCCAGAAGTTACTGTGAATTCCAAGGGATATATTTCTGTACCAAAAGGAAAGGGATTAGGTATTGAAGTAAGAGAAGATCGCTTATCTGAATATAGAATACAATCTGTAGTTTTAAGGATGACTTCCTAATTTTATTACATAAAAAATACTTAGAAAATTTTCTACCAAAAGATAATATTGATAATTGTACTCACAACATTACCAATTCGCATGATTGAAATCAACGACTTTAAACTTAATTAATCCATGCTTAGATTGATAGCAATGCCAATGTATATTCGTGCTTATGAGGATTATTCGTACGAGATAATATACACTGAAGGTAAGCTTCGAAAAAAGAGAATTCACCTTTTAGTAAATCCAGGATCAAATACTAATCTTCAGGGAATAACAAAAGGGAATGAAACTGAAGTAAATATTCAAAGTTTGACCCATATTGTAGCCATGGAAACATCTATCGTGAAACCACAATTATTGAAGAGAACTATTAAAATCGCTGAAATGACTAATAAACCAATTATAACCAATAAAGAATCATCGGATGTATTCAGAGAGAATGGTATCTCTATTAAGCAATTGAGGATATTAGGTTTTCAAGAAGAGGTAATTGATGGATTATTTATTGATCCAATTTATATGGAAGAATTAGGAGAAATGCAACTACAACCCGTTAAGGAAGAGCCAAAAGGTTTGGTAGGTATAGGATTTAAGCTAATCGAGTTTACAAAAAGTGTACCTAGAAGGTTGAATCCATTTCGTTGGAAACCGGTCAAAAAAATTACTCAAACAGTAATTGGTTCAGATAGTGATGAGATAATTGTTGACCCATCAAAACCACTAGCAATTTATTTGAGATTTTCGAAATCAGATGACCTAATAATGCCTTTAGATGTGCGAGCCATGGATCATCTAGATGAACTTATTCCTGATATCACACCTAAATTAATTGCTTTACCTAATGTAGATGTTTCTGATACAATGCAGATAAAACATAATGCCAGAGCATTGATTGTGTTCAATAAAGAAAACAAGCAAGAAAAGGCGATGATAATACCGAAAGCATATAATCCTGATACTAAACACGATACGATATATGCTCCATTCGAAGAATGGGTTGATATTAATGAGATATTTTAGATTATATTTACACAATTAACTATAACTACAAATGAAGATTGACGGAATTTCGAGCGTGGAAAAAATAAAACCCTCAGATATTGTTTTACTTGGAGTCGCACTCAATATTTTGAATATTTTATTTACCGATACCGCATCAGTTCATGAATTAACACCATTACCAAGATCTATTACCACTTCTATTTTACTTTTGTTGGTAGTCGTTTCAGCTATACCAATTTTATGGAATTCCTCTACTTCAAATCAAAATTTACTTTTATCTGGTGCAGTAATATTGTCAATTGCGGGATCTATACTCAGTATTTTTGATTTCACAATTAATATAATTGGATACAGAATTTTAATAGATCTCATTTCGATTTTAACTATCCTCTCATTATATCAAATTAAAACTAACGAAGGTCGGCTCTATGTAGGTATGTTGGGTGTAATGTTAATAGATTTACAAACATTGCTTTTCACTAATCTATCTGTTGATTGGTTTGTATCCCTTCTTAGTGCTCTATTCGAACTTTTATTTATTGGAGCCCTTCTATTTTATATTTACAAATCTAAATTAAATGATATACAATTTGGAATTATTGCGGGTCTAACTTTAATTTCTATTGGGCTTAATCGGCTTGTTCTGGAAAGAGATACTCCACTGCTCATCATCCGAACAGTAATAGAACAACTTCTAGGTATCAGAGAATTTGCGATTGACTTATTCCTGTTTGAATTAACAAAAGATATGTTATTCACCATTCATATGGTTGAATTCATCATCCTCACAGTTGTGTTAATCCTCAATAGGCCATCAAAACTATTCATTACAATCATTATGTGTGGATTTGATTTAACTTATCCCCCACTTGTTGGTTTCCGAGCCTTAGCCATAATGTATTATGTAAATCGTTCTGATGAAAAAACCAACGAGTTTCATTTGATTAAACAAGAAAAGATTGTTGTGAATGATTCCCTTGACAAGGAATTAGAAGCATTAAGAAGTGATAAAAGACAATAAAATTATCTAAAATTTCGAAAAACAAAATTGTTCTGTTTTGAGAATTTCGATTTTGAAAATAAATTAACAATCATATTTCGCTTTTACCGAACTTGATATTAATTATTTTAAACTCAGTCGGATTGGGTAATATAACGTTCTAATTAAATTAGATACGTCAATCTTGAGCACATAGTTCAGCTGGAAGAACGTCGGTTTGCGGAACCGAAGGTCGGGGGTTCAAATCCCTCTGTGCTCGTATTTTTACTCAAATGTAATTGTGTATAATTTAAAATCTTGAATGGTTTGCTGCGACAGATATTTTTACTTTAACACCATTCTCAGTAAATGAAAGGTATTCTTTTGATTGACCCAAAGTTACCGCAAGCTTGGTATCCACAAGTTTATCATCCTTGCCCATATCCTGATCGAAGACTTTGAATGTAAATTCCATTGATTGTCCACCCTTCTTTTCTTTCATTTCTGAGTATAATGTAAGTCCACCAGTTGGTTTGAATACTTCATTTCGCTCAATATGGAAGGTCCCTTCATTTGGAGTACGACTAAATCTTCCTGGACAATGTATGTAGATCTCACTAGAAGCACCGAGTGCATCCGCTTCCTTTTCTATTTTAATGCTAACTAGATTAATTTTGATAAAATATCTATGACCTTCAATTCTAGTTTTGTCTCCTTTCGCCTTTGTATCTCTGTATGTTTTGACAATACGTTTCCTAGCCATATCAACATACTTGTTTTAATTAATTAAAACATGATTGGAGTTCAGTTGGAATATCGTAGAGCAAATAGTGGATCGTTCTCAATTGAAAATTTAATCATTTTTCATTTTACCCCTATCTCTTACCTCTTCCGATGTTAAGCCATATAATGGAGGGGACTGTGTTTGTATCAAATTAAGATAGGTATAAATTTGACCTCTATGATGTATATGATGTTCAATCATTGCACGCAACCATTTCCAGACCCTGATGGATGCATTATCAGGTGTTGTACATCGAGTATTTAGATCCTCGTCTGATATACCTTTGAGCATCATTACTGATTCATTATGCATAGTTTTCAAGTATATGTGTAGATTTGGCATATCATTAATTTCTAGATTTGAATGTCCAGGATATT
This sequence comes from Candidatus Heimdallarchaeota archaeon, assembly GCA_021399405.1. The sequence continues at coordinate 7,472 of JAAFKL010000310.1, forward strand.
TATTTAGGTTATTAATTACGGTTTCAATAAACAAGTATCTTTCTAAGTTTACTAGATGTACTAGAATATCTTTAAACGAAAATGCATCTGAATTCGGTTTCCAATTTATTTTATCAGGAGGGATCGTGTCAATTACACGAAGAGTTCTGTTCCAGATTTTTTCGTAATAATTTAGAAAGCTTTGAACTGAAACAATTTCCATTTGAATCCTGTAGTATTGGGATTTTATATCATTGTGGTTTAGAGGAGTACTATATCAAACAATTTGAAATAATCATTATTCAATTTCTCCTACTAAAGACAATCTACCTTGTTTGTAAAGAGATATTACAGCTACACCTTGTAATTTACATCGTTGCTTTAAATCTTTATCAAATGTTAAGACGCAACCTTTCTCTTTTTCTGCGGCTTCCATTAATGCGATGTCTGTTCCGGGATACTCAATTTGATCATCATATTCTTTGTATCTAGACATTAATTGTACAGCGACTTTTGCATTTCTAGCTACTTTTCCCTTTTTTTTGAGTGCTTCTAGAATTTCTTCTTCTACCAACCGGTGCACAAAAATCTCATATTTTCTAGTTATGATGCGGTTTATTGCCTCTTCGATATTGATTTTAAACTCAAAATGATGTAAGAGGACATTGGTGTCAATGAATATTGGAATTCTTGGTCGCTTAGACATATCTAATCAGAATATTTTAGTGGTACAGTTTCGTAACTGTCGATTTCACCCCAACCAATCAGCCTCCATCTCTTTTGTATTTGACGAGATAGAGCAACTTTACTGTTTGGGTCTAATGCAATAATCGGCTTGAGTGTAAAATCTACTTTACCTTTTTTCAGCACTTTTTTAACAGTCCCAACAGAAGTTGAGGTCCCAATGGTTAATAGTATTTTTTCACCATTGTATATTGGTTGAACCTTTTTATCTTCATCTGAACCAACCACTTTTTCGAACAGGTTTGTATCAAGGATTGTAGATGATATTATTGGGGGTTCAGACCCAACTTTTGCAACTACACTCCCAGCTAAATTATCGGAGCGAGTCATTGAAGGATCTAACGAGGTTTGAAGAGCAAGTAGCCCTCCAGGAGTTGCCTCTTTGGCCTTACTTCTTTCCCCGACTCTAATACTTTCTACTTTTGTTTGAACTGGTTGATATATGGTACTTCGACGATCTTTTGAACGTTTTTTCAAACCAGGTAATATGGAAATCATATCTCCCTCTCTGACAACACCCCTAATTAATGAACCTCCGAGAACGCCTCCTTTAAGTTTTCTTGGCTTTGTACCGGGTCGATTAATATCGAAGGATCGAGCAACATGCATCATCAAAGGAGCATCATTATCTCTATCAGGTGTGGGCATGAATTCTTGTAAAGCTGAAACAAGAACGTCCATGTTAACACCATGCATTGCAGACATAGGAATAATTGGTGCATTTTCTGCGATTGTCCCTTTTAAGAAATCTTTGATATCCCTATAGTTTTGTCTAACTTCATCTGCAGACACTAATTCTACTTTATTTTGCACAACAACGATTTTCTCGATACCAAGTGCGGTTAAAGCAGCTAAATGTTCCCTAGTCTGAGGTTGTGGGACCTTATTGTTTGCGGCAATGACGAGCATTACTCCATCCATAATTGCAGCACCCGAAAGCATAACTTGCATAAGTATCTCATGCCCTGGTGCATCTACAAAAGATACACGTCGGATATGAACTGCTTCTCCATCGCAATGGGCACATTCTGGAGTGGTTGACCACTTCTCAGGTTCTTCACAATTTGGACATTCGTAAATATCACAATCTGCATAACCCAATCGAATTGTAATACCTCTTTTCAGTTCTTCTGAATGTTCATCTGGAAATTTACCAGTTAACAATCTAATTAGTGTGGACTTTCCTTCATCAACGTGTCCTGCAGTTCCAATATTAATCGAAGGTTGAATATCCAATGGAACACGTGATACCTTGGTTTTTGTGGGCTTTGCTGTTACTACTTTTATTGGTTTCTTTGTAGTTTTCTTGGCACGAGCTGTACGCTTTACTGTTGCTTTTTCTTCCACTACAGCAGGTTCTGTGACTTCTTCTGTTTTCACCTTATCTTTTACGGTGGATTTCTTAGCTCTAGCTTTCCGTTTTGCTGGAGTTTTAGTTTTAGAAATTTCTTCAGCCACTATCTCTTCTTCTACTACTTTCGTTACTTTCTTTGTAGTTTTCTTAGTTACTTTCTTAGTAGCTTTCTTTGTAACTTTTTTCGTAGTACTTTTTTTGGTTGCTTTCTTGGCTGTACTCTTTTTCGTAGAAGACTTCTTTGCGGTTGCCTTTTTGGTTGTTTCTTTAGTTGTAGATTTCTTTCTTGCTATTATGAATCAGCCCCTTAACAAATACCTTGTTGAAATAAAGAGAAAATAATTATTAAGCCTCAGATAGGGCTTTTTTCCCTGCTTTAATAACTTTCACATTTAACTGAGCGATATCGTCGAAGACTTCTGCACCACGGATTAATTTCCTTTTTCGTACACCTCGTCTTTTTACGACATAGCCAACACCACCACTCAGAAGAGGTCTCGTGCGTAATGGACCTTCAATGTCCCCTCGCATTGGTACTCCGTCTGAATCACTACCACCAGTTACTTTAAATGTGTAATCCTTGAATTTATCATCGATAAGGTTACCGGAAAATTCATTTCCGATTGAAAGACCATATATCGGAGTACGATCGTCACCTTCAATAGTGATCCTTACTGTTGTACCGTCTTTTTGGCCTATATTTAGTATTGTCTTCTCTGCAACCATTTCAAATTAATTACAGATTATTATATTATAATATCTCTTATGTGAAACACAATAAATCATACGTTTCGAATAATGGATGGGGAAAAAAAGTAATAGGAAAGTTGAGTACACATTTAGAACATTCCTAATTTATATCAATAAAATAATTAATATCTCAAATATTTATTAGAGTTCAAGGATTTAATGTAACTACTTGGATTTGAATGGTTGAGTTACTGAATTCTAAATTATTAAAGAAATTGCCAAGAAAAATTGAGATTTTAGTTGTCATTTGGGTGATTATGATTTTGATTACACTATTTGCAGATATTTATTTAAGCTCTAGACTTCAGAATCTTGAGGAATATTCGGTTGACTCTGTTTCAAGGACCAGCACGGTAATAGTTGTGACTGATATATCTGATCCATATTATTTAGTAATAGATAACAAGAAACAGCCATCTCAAGATAGAGTTATTTCTGGACATATAAATTATGCTAGTGATGGTGGCAATGCTTACCCGACTGAATTCACAGTTAGGGTACCCGAAAATGGTAAATCTTTCATACAAATAAATCTGCTTAAAATTTCTTCATCTATGAGTATAAGTTTTTATTTAAATAGTGTATTTAGAGACGAAGTATCAGTGTATTTTATCACAAGCGAAGTTTTTCAATCATACGAAATGGCAAATGAATGGATGAAAATTAGAAACAATATGATTTATACATTGGTTGGTATACTATTTGCAATTTCTTTTTTCTCGGTGAAATCAATGAAGAAAACTCAAGATGATATACTTGGAGAACAAGATCTGTATCCAACTTGGGAATTTGTGTGATTAATCCCTCAATTCTATAGGCCCGAAATAATATCATAGATTCATCCAATGACAAATAATCTAGACGAATCAATATTCGATGTTGTAAGGTATCGATTGAAATAAAAGACTGATCGAAATCTACGAAATTGAGGGGTACTCCATTTATTACATAAGCTCCATAAAACATACACTTAGAGTTCCACCAAATAGGTTCGATCAGAACCTTGAGGAAATTCTCCTTGAACTTGCGCGAGAAAATCTTGAAGA
>JAAFKL010000044.1 GCA_021399405.1 Candidatus Heimdallarchaeota archaeon
AATAAATTCTGAGGTTTATCTAAATCAATATTTTCCAAAAATATAGTCAGATTACCAGAACTAGGATCGACCCCAATTTCACCTTGGCTAAATGATTGCTTCTGATTTTCTGCCCGAGTTGTGAGATTTGTATTAATGATAAATTTTCCAGATCTCTTTAGTCCACGTGATCTAATGGGTAAAATCTTCTCAATTGCACTAACAGTTCTTGGACAATGACTTTGGTTTATTTGAATTTTACAGCTACCTAGTTCAAATAAATTCAAAATTAGTGAATACTCGATATCACTCAAATTCATCTACCCTATTAATTCTGGAAGAAGAGGTGAAAATGCGACACCAATAGATCCCGGACCTACATTAGCACCAATTGTTGGTCCAAATTTTGAGTGATAGAGTTCACTGACATTAAATGACTCGAGTATGCTATTTGAGGTTTCGGTAGCCTTTAAAGTATTTTCACTATGCATGACTGCAGCCAAAATTGGTTCATCTGGTGGGAATTGTTGAGCAAGTAAATGTAATATGACCTTGATTGCGTTATCCAAACCACTAGGTGAGTCAATTGCTTCAAGTTTACTGTTGTTCACTTCTAGAATTGGTGTTTTACCCAAAAGATTTCCAAGAGCTCCTTTGGCTCTGGGTAATCTACCACCTCGAACCAGGTAATCCAAATTGTTGACAACTGCATATGCAACCGTTCGACCCTTAATCTCATCAATTTTTGATACTATTTCATCAAGAGAATAACCAAGTCGTGCTAATCTAGCAGCTTGAATGGTAATTAATCCTTGGTATTGTGATGTACCTGTTGAATCATAGATTCGATAATCAACCTTATCGATGTTAGAAAGTGCAATCCGGGCAGTTTCCTGCCACTTCGATAATACTTCAGGCAAAGTAATGAATAGGATATCTTCACCCATTTCTTCAATGGGTCTGAGACGACGATAGACGTCATAAGGTGAACCAGGTGTGGTTTGAGGAAAATATTTATGGGTTCGAAGTTTTTCATAGAAATCTCTCGATGTAAGATTTACTCCATCAATATACAACTCTCTTCCGAATAGAATACGGCTCTCAAATATTGTTATGTTTAATTCTTCAGCGACAAGCTTTGGTAAATCGCTAGAACTATCGGTTACTACCCTGACTATTATTTTCACCTGAGTTTGTGATTAATTGTTGTTCCACATTGTTTCTTTTGTGTTTTATCTGTCAGAAATTTTGAATAGCATAATTCAATATTTTTTTTACATCAGTAATTCGCTTTTCAAATAATTCTCCTACTTCGTCATGTGTCACACTACTCTGAAAACCAGCTGCAAAATTAGTTGCTACAGCAAGTGTTGCGTATGGCAACTCAATTTCTTTGGCTAAAAATGCCTCTGGTGCAGTGGTCATACCAAAGAAATGTGCACCCAAAGTTGTGTAAGCCTTTACCTCGGCAGGTGTTTCATATCGTGGACCATTGAAAACAGCAATAGTTCCACCATCAGCTGGATTATGCCCAAAATAATTACATGCATCTAATAATTCCTGGCGGATATTCTTATCGAAAGGTTCTGTGACATCTGTATGAACAATACCTGTTAGTTTATTTCCCAGTTGTGTTGTAATTGTAAATTCATCACCTGTAAAGAATGTAAAATCTCTACCATATGTGACGTCAATAATTTGATCTAACACAACAAGTGCACCCGGTTGAAGTTGAGTATTACTTGTACCAACCGCATTTGTAGCATATATTTTTTTTACTTTCAGCGAATATGCTGCATAGATGTTAGCTCGATAATTTATTTCACTTGGGAGGATTGAATGACCAGTTCCATGCCTAGGAATGAATATTACGTCCTTGTTTCCAATTTTACCACTATATACATTAGTATCCCCAAATGGTGTATTAACGGTCTTTTCGCTTGGATTTTCTAAAAATGAGTAGAACCCTGAACCACCTATGATCCCGATCATATTGTGATCAGGAAAAGCCAATTTTATTTCATTATGGGAACTGTAACTGATATTTTAATGATTGCACCAAAATAAACTTCATTTCTTTGGTATTATAACAATGATTTCAAATTTAGAATATATTTGGAATTGACAATGGAACTTAATTCAACCTCCACTAATATTGAAGATATAGAGTGCGACGGAATTATTCTATGGAATTACTCTGATCAGCAATCATCATCGCTTGAAAGATTTGGTGATAAAGTATCGTCATATTTCGATGCAGCAAATTTCCAAGGAAAAGATAAACAAAATTGCTCTCTCTTCAACATTGAAGGGATTAAAGCGTCTCGACTTGTCGTTGTAGGGGTTGGGACTAAGCAAAAAGCTAATCACGAAATTGTAAGAAATGCTGTTGCCAATGCTGCAAAGATTCTACAAGGATTACATTGCAAACATATTGCAATTGAGGCTGTAAATCTAGATGCTCAAACAACAGCTGAAGGATTGATACTTGGGTTATATGTATTTGACGAATTAAAATCTAAGAAAGATGACGAAAGTAAAATCGAAAAAATAACATTTACAGGAACGGACGATCAAATTCGTGAATGGAAAAATGGATGTATAATATCAGAATCTCAAAATGTGACAAGAAGACTTGCTGAATTACCAGCAAATGTTGGAACACCAAGTTATTTTGTAAGTGAAACCAAGTCCTTGTTCAAAGATTTAGAAAATACTCAGGTAATTGACAGAGATGAAAATTGGGCCAAAAAACAAAAAATGGGTGCTTTCCTTTCAGTTGCCGCAGGTACAGATGAACCAGCTAAATTTCTAGAAATTCATTATAAAGGATCAAATGAAGATGACAAGCCTGTGGTATTTGTTGGTAAAGGGATTACCTTTGATACTGGAGGAATTTCCTTGAAATCACCGGCTGGTATGGGCTTGATGAGATCAGATTGCACAGGTGCCGCTACTGTCATTGGAACTTTGTTTGGAATTGCAAAACTTGGTCTAAAAGCAAATATAATAGGACTTACACCGTTAACAGAAAATATGCCATCAGGAAAAGCCACAAAACCTTCTGATGTAGTCTATGCAAGTAATGGCAAGTCAATTGAAGTAGACAATACAGATGCTGAGGGTAGAATGGTTCTTTCGGATGGTTTAGTATATGCAGAATCATTTAATCCTGATACTATAGTTGACATCGCAACTCTAACCGGTTCGATGATGGTAGCCCTTGGAGATGCATTCACCGGCACATATAGCAGATCTACTGAGTTATGGAATGAACTCGAAACAGCGGGGCTCGAAACTTTCGAAAGATTTTGGAGAATGCCTCTGGATAAAATGTACAAGAAAAAACTGAAATCTCGTTTAGCTGATATGAAAAATGTTGGTGGTAGAGCGGGTGGGGCAAACATTGCGGCAATGTTTTTGTCTGAGTTTGTAACGATTGAGCGCTGGGCCCACTTGGATATTGCTGGAAATATGGAAACGAAAAAGTCAGGGTATTTTCCTGAGGGAAGTCCAGGGATTCCGGTACGAGCATTAATCCAATTTGTTCGAAACTTAACCCGTTAATCTTTATTAGTAATTTAATAATCGCGACTTTAATAGTAATTGCTCAAATATTAATTCTAATCTCACACACAACTTTGATTAAAGTATTTTTTTTACATAATTCAATGGCAAATAACGGCACTGAAGGATTGGCAATAATTGATGAGAATCAGTTTTTAGGGACATCATTTAATGTTTTATTTTTATTTATCTTTTCAGGGGCAATCGTAGCCTTCCTCGTAGGATTATATTTTATGCGTAGAGAAGGTTTAGAATCATTAACCTTCAAATTGATTGTTCACTTACTAGTGCTGTTTATTCCTATTTCATGGATAGGTCTTACAATCGGATCAAATTTGGATGAAGATGTGAATATATTTGACCTCAACAGCACACAGACAACTAATTTGGTTGTGACTGCCTTAATTACCAGTTTAATTACTATTGTTGTGCTTTTAAGTCTGAGTAGACAGCTCGAAAATCATGTGGCAAATCTTAATGAAGCTGCGTTGGTTGTATCACATGGAGATTTACGAACTCCAAGAGAATTTACAGATGTAAGCTCGAAAGATATTTTTGCTCAATTCTACAAATCCTTTGTACGAATGTTAAGTGAACTACAAACACTTGTGAGAGATATAATGGTGGCAGCAACTCGTGTAGCCGGTACAGCTGAAGAAATTGCAGCCTCATCCTCAGAAGTAAGTTCAAGTAGTACAACTATTAGTTCAATAATGGAAAAAATCAGTCAGGGTACATCTCAACAAGTGGATAAAATCCAGAGAGCATCATTGGCAGAAAAAGAACTACAAAATACAATTAGTGAAAGTTTTGATGAGATATTTGAAAGCCTAGAGTTGGTTCAAGAAATTTCTGAAGAAACTAATCTTCTCGCACTTAATGCTGCAATCGAAGCTCAGAGAGCTGGAGAAGCTGGAAAGGGATTCTCTATCGTTGCGCAAAACGTGCGTCGACTATCAGATGATTCTAGAACATACGCTGATGAGATACTTAGCGTTCTGAATCAAATTGAAACAAAAATTAAAGATAATCAACAACAAATTGCAGAAATAATATCGGACATAAGAATTGTTTCAGAAGATGTAGCTGCCTCATCTGAGGAGGTTTCAGCATCTGCAGAGGAACAATCCGCAACACTTGAAGAAATGACAGCAGCCACTCAAGAACTTGCTTCACTAGCTGTGAAATTAGAGGATGCAGTCAATAAATTTAGAACAGAATAGAAAATTTTTGCAAATATGATAAATGCACTAAGGTCTAAATAGGCAAGTATTTCTTAACCCATGCAGAATATATTTTACATGAAAGTATCTCAGTACTTATCTAAAGTTCAGGGATCCGCTACGGCTCAAATTTTTGCTAAAGCCTCAGAATTAGAAAAACAGGGAAAAGATATAGTTCACCTAGAAATAGGACAACCTGATTTTTTACCAATTCAAGAAGTACTTCAAGCTACAGCTGATGCAGTTTTAGCTGGAAAAACCCAATACACTGTAAGCAGAGGAATTGAACCATTACGTCGAGAAATAGCTGAATATCATAAAGCCTTTGACAACGTTAATGTTAATCCTAAAAATGAAGTTGTAATTACGTCAGGGGGGAAGTTAGGTTTATTTGCCAGTCTATGGACAGTACTTAATCATGGAGACAATGTAATATTATTGAATCCAAGTTGGGTAAGCTACAAGGATATAATTTTATCACTTGGAGCTGAACCTCGATTTCTTCCTGTAGATTCAAAATTTGATTTTGATGAAGAACAACTGAGAGGATTAATTGATAATAAAACTAAAGCACTCATTCTTAACAGCCCATCAAATCCAACCGGTGCAATAATTAGTAAAAAGAATTTACAAATCTTATTCGCAATATGTGCTGAGAATGACATACTTCTAGTGAGTGATGAGATGTATAGTGAATTTACTTATGATGGTAATGAACACAATTCACTCTTTGCTATTAAGGATTGGAAAGATCATGGTATTGTTGTAAATGGGATGTCTAAAACCTTCTCTATGACTGGTTTTAGATTGGGTTACGTAATAGGAAAAGAAGCCATCATAAATGAGGTGAACAAAGTTAATCAATTAACTTCTTCTTGTCCAACAAATTTTGCTCAATATGGCGCAATTGAGGCATTAAAACGGATTGACAAAATGAGAAAGCGAATCTATGAAATAATGCCCAAACGAAGGGATCTAATTACGAACTTGTTATCAGACATGGATGTAAGCTTCCTTCCCCCTCAAGGAGCAATTTATGCTTGGGTTGGTATTCCAAACATGAATAATTCTATTAAATGGGGAGAAAAATTATTGACAGAGGTTGGGGTTGCAATTACACCTGGTAGTGCATTTGGACCGGATGGCGAAGGATTTATCCGTATATCGTTTGCAAATAAAGATGAAGCCCTAAGAGATGGAATCAATCGAATCAAATCATTTATTTCTTAAATTTCAATCTTTCTCATAAGACATAAGACTAAGCAAAGTCATTGTACTATGAACAAATTTTAGTTGTCGTATAGATTTTAAGGTTACTTCTCTCAATATTTTAGTGTTTTCGGCTTCCATCAATATGACAACATCATATGTGCCATATACTCGATATGCTTTCTTAACCTCCTCAATGTTTTGCAATGAATCCAATATAGAATCATCTGTATTATCTGAACTTAGATTGATAAAGAGGTAGGCACTAATCAATAAAATCTAATCCTTTCTTACTACAAAATAATTCAAATTATATGATGATTAAAGGATTTTGGCGTCAAGTCAAAAAAAAACATACTATGTATTTGAACCTACTAATTTTAAGACCAAATTATGCTTGTTCAATTGATATTGATGGGCTCGTAGATTCAACAATAACTTCGGTACCTCGGTTTGAAACGCTTGTAAAATAACCGGAAGTACAAACTTTAATCTTATTCGATCGTATTCTTTTCCTTTCATTTTTCCCTATTTCTGATGATGAATCTAACCAAAATAACATTGTGCCTTCTTTGTTTCTAAATGTCGTTATCAATTGTGCTGCCTTTAAAATCGCCACAACATCATAAATCCTACGTTTTGGGACATTTAAAGACTTTGCAAGATATGCATTTGTAATTCCATTCTCTCCGCTCTTTTTCATTAGTTCAATAGCTTCACAAGCCAACTGTTCAAGTTTCATAATCATCACATATATCAGAAATTCACAGGTGTAGAAGGTATTCCTGCATAAGTAATATGGTCAATCAATAAAATAACTTTTCTGAACAATTTATCCTTGCTTTTGTGAAATAGGTTAAGACATCAAATTTTACATTTTATATTTGATACCAACAGCATTTAGAATAAATTGTAATTGCTCAAATTTCCGAATTGTCATAGGTTCATTATTTATTGATTTTAAATAGAGTTGATCATCTACCCAAAGTTGATTTAGGTACGATATCTTATCGATCACGGAAGATAAAACAGGAATTTGAATCAGTTCAGGGGAAATACGGATCTCTATATCAAAATCAATTAACGATGCCTGGGATGGAATTTTCAGAAAATATCCGCAGGGAAAGCTATTCAACATAATCATCCAAATCTCAGTACTAGAATCGATTCGTGTTTTGATCTCCAACACTTTGTTGCTCAATATTAAGTTAGATAAGTGCAAAATAACTAACGGATCTGTAGGAGGTATGAGATGGACTTGAGTGGGATCAAAGTTTTCAAATTCATCCTTATCAGAATGAGAATCCATTAATTCTTGGATATGATTAACAACCAAGGGTGTACTCAATTGGATTTCTTTATACAATTCAAAATAATAACCCTCAATTATCTGATCTGATTTTATTAACTCATGTTTAATCCTATTTATTTCTGAATATGATAATCCTAAATATCGAGATAATTGATTAATAGTGAGTGGGGGGTTCGTTGAAAGAATTTGTTGAACTATCTTCCCAATATCATTTAATGATTTGTCATTTACATATGTAGCATTATGATTTAGAATTGTCCAGATTTGTATTTGAGGATTAAATCCCTGTGATAAATCACGATGAATGCAACGGACTTGCTCAAGATAGCGAATTCTAGCAAGAATCATCTTTCTGGGCTGATCGATTCTTGATAATATCTGTGAAGTTGATTGAGATTCGCTCTCCAACAATAATAAAATGCGATGATCAATATTATTTAATTTAGGGTGCCTAGGCCACGCCTTGATAATTACAGGTAGAATATCCTTATGAATGAAACCTAATCTATAATTAATACCTGCAGTATATATCACATTTGTAAGATCGATTGATGACATATCTGAAGGCAATCTAACAAATAATGAATTGAAATCTTCTAATTGAATCAGTTCATGTAGAATCTCACCTGCAGGTAGAATTGATCCAAACATTTGTTTATCCACATACCATGTTCCCAATTTTTTCATAGAAAATGGATTGTAACCAGAGGCTTGTTTACGATCTAGTAAGAGGCTTAAACCCCCTTCTTGGAAAATATAACCTCTTTTTTGGAGAGATGAAATCATTTTCTTAGTAAGTGAAACATACGGACTATCTGTGAAATCAATAGATAAAGAGATGTTGTTATTTTTTGCCCATTCTTTCAGCTGATACTCAATTTCTGCAAGATCTCTCTTAGTTTTAATTAATCGGTTGAATCCCTTAACGACATACTGATTAGATTTTCCTTGTTTTTTTAGATTGAATTGCGCTTGGGGAATTCCATCTAGGAAAAACCAGTAATTAGCATCAGAGAAATCAAAATTTTGTTCAAGTTTTATAACCTCAACCAACGCATCACGTTTCTCCAGGATAAAAGCAGGGGTCTCTTCCCAATTGATATCAAATATTTGACTTTCTTGTATATGACTAAAATATTCGTCACTAGACCCGTTTCGCATTAACCCCCTTGTAATATGAGATTGAGCTGAGATTTCATAGATATCGTTCTCAACTTGCGAAATCGTGCAGCCTGACAGCATTGCAATTTGTTTTATTGTGAGAAATGGGTAATGCCCCAGTATGGTTGAAACTGTATTTTCATTGAGTTGAGATCCTTCAGATTGTAAATAAGGAAATAAATCCTTATCTCGAATAAATTCTTCCCAGTGGTACAATTTATCCTGAAATTTGATTATATTCCA
>JAAFKL010000311.1 GCA_021399405.1 Candidatus Heimdallarchaeota archaeon
TCTATAACTTTTATTGGGAGTTTGTATAATGAAGCACAAACCCTACGAATTGCAAAAGAGTATCAAGATGCAACCAAATATCATAGCCAGAAACCTCCCAATTTTCAGTGAGTGAAACATCATACATGCCTAAAAGTCTTCAATGATGGACAAATAAGTGAAATATGATCATCGACCATCATTCAGTATAAATAATTTCACAGGGTTCAAGGCAATGTGACAATGAAAAAATCGGTGTTTCTTAGAACTAGATGGTTGAATATAGTAATTGCTTTGAATGCATTTGAAATTATTGCATTTATTTTTGTCGGGTTACTGAGTTTTGGTTCTGATAATATGATAGCCGTAGGATTGTTGATGATTGCAGGAATTATGGGATATCAAACTAAAGAATTAATTGCAATTAATGAGATTGCTAAAGAGGGTGGTATAATCTTGTATTTGATTCTGGGATTTGCCATTAATTCTCCATTTTCAATTTTGTTTGCATTGCAATTGTATGGACTAGGTTTCAATGAACCAACAAAAGAACTATTTCGAAATTACGTGGCCACCAACAAATTTGAAAAATTATTATGAGTTGATATCTGGCTGAACTTGAGATGACTAAGAGTATTACATGGCAGTACAAAAGGGTGAATTGATCCAGGTCACATAATGATATTGAATGAAGAAAAAGTGAAATGGTATTGATATTGTTATCAAAAATCAGTATCTATGCCAGTGAAATATTTTACAATATGATTAGACAATTTTGGAAATCAAGGATAAAGTTGAAACTACATCATCAGGTGATATTAATTGAACAAGTAGAACATTTTTTCCAATATGTGGAATCTAATTTTATTCTAGATTATTTTAAGATGTTTTTGATCTTTTAGAGATTACTTGAACAATTAGGCATTCAATAAATTTAATACTACATCTGAGGTGATTTTTTATATTTTTTTCGAAAAATTCATTTACAGGTCGCTACAACAACACCTAAATTGTTCTATGTTGTTTCGAATTAAACAATAATATTTGCAATCAATTCGCAAAACACTAAGTTAATGACCCTCTAGGAAGATCACACTTAAACATGCTTTTAACATGTATACAATTATACATTATGCAGCAGAGACATGTAATATATCTGAAATTGTGATTTTCAATATATTTACACACCAGCAGTGGTACTATATGTAAAGTATCTGTTATGTATTTTTTTATTATATAACTATATTTCAAATGGTTTCCCGACATATCATTGTTATGACATATAAAACACTGTATTCGGGTAATATATCCATATAATAGTATGACTAATAATTGATTTATAAATAAAGCAATAATTTATGTTACAATTAATATAATCCGGAGACAGACCCATTAAAAATAGGAGTTTACAAGGGATATTTGGGCTTGTCTAAGCTATTTATCATCAGTAAAACAGTATAATTTAATAATATAATTTAATCATTAATCCATATAATATACATAAAATAATTAATTAGCACAAATACTATTATTCAATATCATAAAACAACAGAAATATTGAAATTTTATATATTTTAGCCAGTTATAATAGGCGATAAATAAATTTTATACACTGCAAAAACAATAATTGATTATATTTAGACATATGAATATATAAACATATACTCATATAATTAATTATATACTGATACAATAAAAATATTAGTTGAAATACTTAAATAATATGTAATTTCTAAATAAATGAGTAATTGCTAATATACTACATAATCGCTAATAGAGGTAGTATCTAACGATAAATAGCATAATATGTCTATTAGAGCTGTATAATTCATTATCATTTAGCATTTATGCATATAAATTCGTGAAGTATCTTAATGGCATACAATAAGGCTTAGTAGTAAATATTAAATTATTCCTAAAACATCTATTTAAGCTGAAAACCCCATGAAATACGTGTAGAGGGCATATTACAAATTCATGTAATCAGCCAATTCTTACTATTGGCTAGATCATAAACAAATAGCCATTTTGGGCACTTATCTTTTACTTAACCATATCCTCCTGATTTGCAGCTTCATCAAAATCAATTGTAACAATTTTAATTAATGGTAAAAACATTGAGGGATATGGTAGGGGATGTTGTAGAATTGGTGGAACTGGTTAGAAATTTCCGCATATGGTTACATAAAGTGGATCCAGTGTTTGTCAACGAACTAGTTGAGCAAACTACTTTTTCAACATCCCCTCCTTCCCAAACTTCCGTCGATAAGTTATATAATAAAGAGGTTAACCAAAATCGAGATGCGGAATTAAAAAATTATCTTGATTATATGAAATTAATTAACATGACGAAGAAAAAGGAAAACGGTGATCATATACCAGTTGACCTGGATAAGATGGAACAACAATTAATTGATCGAGTAGAGATAACTAACAATTCATCACGCATCCTTGAATATACTGATAATTTTGTTGATGAACTATATCGACCTATTGTAGAATCAAATCCTGATTCTGATCTCGCCAATACAACTACAGCCTACGAAGATGGTTTTATTGCACTTCTGGAGGCTTCTCGAAACAAATTAATGGATACTGAAAAGTGGTGTTTATTGATATCCATGGTTACTCACAGCTTGAAAACGGTGTTATATCATGATTTGGGACATTTAGTAGAGGAAAACGACGATCCAACCCTTAAAACCCTGTTAGAGCTATCACGAACTGAGAGGATCATAAAAGCTCAGACTAGAGGGCAAATTGAGGATTTCATTGATTTAAGACTATCTATTGTCCAGGAAAGTAATAATTTTGATAAAAAAGTCCTGAATACTATGATTTCGCTTCTCACAGTGATTGGTATTGATAAATTGTAATTATTGCGGCTACAATTTGTGGAATTACCTAATAATAAGGTCTAAAACTCCAATTCTATGCTAATTGGGCAATGATCAGATCCCTCTTTCTCAGGATGGATGGCTGCAGACTTCAAATTCTCAATCAAATCCTCTGAAATAAAGAAATAATCCAACCTCCAGCCCACATTATTGATTTTAGCTGTTTTTGAACGCATGCTCCACCAGGTATAACCACCTAATTTTTCTTGACCTTTATCAAATTTTTCCGGATATAAATGTCTGTAAGTATCAATATAACCTGATTCAATCAATTTATCCATCCAGGCACGTTCTATAGGTAAAAATCCTGATTGTTTTTCGTTTTGTTTGTGATTTTCGAGGTCAACTTCAGTGTGTGCGGTGTTTACATCACCACAAATTACTATTTTCTCTCTATTTTTGCGTAATTCCTGACAAAACTGTAAGAAGTGTTTGTAAAATCGCATTTTGTAATCCAAACGCTCCTGATTCTTCTTTCCATTGGGGAAATAGACGTTGAGAAGGGTAAAATCATCAAATTTGGTAATAATAACTCGACCTTCTTTATCGAATTCTTCAACACCAATGCTCTCTTCTGTAGAATTCAACGTTTTCTTCTTTTTTCCACTGGTCCTTACAAATGATGCCACCCCTGAATACCCCTTTTTTTCTGCAGAATGCCAGTATGATGTATAATCCATTGGTTCAACTAGAGGTTGATCTAGTTGATCCGCTGTTGCTTTGGTTTCTTGCAGACAAACGATATCTGAATCAGATTTTTGTAACCATGGCCAAAATAATCCTTTTTTTGCTGTGGCCCGAATACCATTTACATTCCAGGAGTAGATTTTATACTTCATATTGCTATATTATCCCTAACATTACTGATTTCTTTAATTTTTGGTATAGGTGTTTGGAAGTAATCGATTAATCATACCCTTATCTCTATTTTTTTAGCTAATTCTTTTTCTGCTCGAGTGTGACTGGTGAATCAGAAACGCATGTGCATCCCACCGAATTTGAGGAACATATGCAATTTAGAAATTATATGCGAGATCTCATACTTGGGGCCAATGATGGCTTAGTATCAGTATTTGCACTTGTAGTCGGAGTGGCTGCAGGTGGATTTATTCCCAAGGAGATCCTCTTAACTGGGATTGCGGGAATAGTTGCCGGTGCAATTTCAATGTCTATTGGGGAGTATATATCCACAAAAAGTCAAGAAGAGGTATATGATGCAGAAAAAGAGCTGGAAAAGGATCATATTAAGAACAATATGGAGCACGAAATCGGTGAACTAAGAGAATTCTACATAGCCAAAGGTTTTGAAGGTGAATTGCTGGAACAAGTTGTACAGAAAATCGCCTCAGATCCAGATATTTTACTACGAGAGATGATGATGGCTGAATTTGGGGTTTTAGAGGAGGAGAGGCGTTCTCCAATAACAGCTACCATAATTGTTGGTATAGCATTTGCTCTGGGGTCTATAATCCCCGTACTTCCATTTTTCTTCGTTTCTAGCACCTTCACCGGTATTTTAATATCCTCAATAATGTCTGCATTTGGCTTATTTGGCATCGGGGGGCTAAAAGCCTATGTAATCAAGGGAAATATTAACAAAGCAGGGCTTGAAAACCTGACTTTGGGTGGTGCAGGTGCAATAGCGACTTTTATCATTGGAAGTCTTGTTGGTTCATAATCATTTTCTTAATCATTAAAATCCTTATCAATTGCTAACCATTTATCTTTCGCTGATCTAAAATATCGAGTAAAAATACAATTTTTTGATCCCTTTAGCCCACAATACAGAGGAGGGAGGCCGAATATCATGAATGGTAGAACTCCTGATCCAAACCGTAATGAGAAAATGAAAACAACACCAATAATGATTATTCCAATCAAGATCTTGGATGCAGCGCAGCACATATCCATGCATTTTTCTGAACAGAAATGGTGAGTGCGGAAGAATATTTTTTTCTGAAATTCATTTGTCTCTACAGGATTAGCGCAGGTCACACATTCAATTAATTTCGAATCAGGTGTAGTGATATATTTTTCAAGCATGATGATTACCTTTGGTTGATATTGTTTTTTTTTATTCCATACCAGTTTAGATCTAGATTTTAACTGTCCACCTAATCAGTTAGTTCTCACCACATATATCACATCAGTGCCTAATAATTATATTTATTTGACTATTTCCAGTTGCTCAAGATTCATAAATTGATTGTTGCTTTTGCTCACTAAACACAAATTGATGAAATTATTTACTTTTTGTTGGAGCAAATGTTCCTGTGATGATTTGAATTTTGGAATGATCAACACCCATTTTAATTGCATACCCACCACCTGCAATTAAGACGATTGAAATGAATAAAAGAGGAACAAATAGAATTACTCCAATGAATATTGCCAGAATTCCACCAAATATTTTTCCTCTCCAGGTTGCATAACGTTTGCATTCTTCAGAACAAAAGAAATTCTTTGTACTCGCTCCGAGATCCTGTTCCTTGGTGGATGGGAGTTCACATATCTCACAAAGTCGATTTCTGATCATCCTTAGCACCTAAACACTCTAAAATTCATAAAGATTACCTATAAACTTGATTAAATCGGCTTAGAATCGCAATAAAACACATTTATTATCAATTAGTAGGATATTTCATTACTTTTCCACACAGACAATATTTATCCGACAATCTAGCAGATTGGTGACAGCAAATATCCACATATTTCTGTAATATATCTGAATACACTAGATTATCATCATCAGGACTCATCCGTTGTGGTAATGGGTCGATTTGAATATTGTTTTCACTTTGTGCAGGGATATATTCTTCTAACTCTCGCAATTCATCAAGTTCTTCTTCTGACAAATATTCCTCCAAAAATTCTTCACTTACTGGCTGATTCTCAGGGAGCTCTCTTTGTAGTGCTGAAATAACTTTCATATATGGTCTGTGGATGCGATTTGCTCTATCTCTAGCCCCCATTATTGCTAATACTGCAATTCCAGTGGCAAATGCAACAAACAGTACAAAACCAACAAATTCATCAGCGAGTCCTATTGCAGCGGATACTATCATTGCAGACCCTATAATCGCAATTAACCCTGTCAACCCACCCTTATTATCCTCATCCCTACATTTCTGAGAGCAGTAGTAACGATTCTGTCCAATTATTATTCCATCAATTACTTTCTGTTCCAAAATATTGTGTTCTGAAGTTGCAGATTGGCCACAAACCCGACACACTTGATAACTCGACTGATAACTGTTCATTAGAATAGAATATGGTGTACAAATTTATAAAACTTGAGGGCTAATTAGTTATGAATGCGTTGTAATGTGTGCTATCTGCCCATTCATGATGAGGCCACGCAAATTCTCTGCCCTCGCTGTACCAACCCCTTTCATAGGGATCATCTGGCAGCCTGGTTGCTGAAAGAGGAAAAATGCCCCGTTTGCAGGGAAATACTATCCGAAGACTTCCGAGATGAGCTAAAACCCAAGGATGAGCGTGAACGCAAGCGTTTAGTAAACTTAATGCGAACTTTGGACGGTTTGAGTACCAAGGTACACGCCTTGGAAACCTCCCCAAAACGTCGGAAACGGCTAGAACAGGAGCGGATGGCAGAATTGGGTGATGATGGGGGTGCGTCACTTACCAAACCGATTGCCACAGTGGTAATTTTTCTGATATGGATTGTTGTTGTTATCGCAGCATTTGGTAACTGATTATTGATCATAATTAATTAATCATAATTACTAATCATAATTATTAATTCGAATTACAAACCTAAATTGCAGATAACTAATGTTATACGCAAATTGTAACCTATTTTTTAGTATATATCATAATAAGAAAAACGCGTCCTCAGCCCTCGAAATACCAAAATAATACATATTTAACAATAATTACTGATTGTATTTTGAGTATCAAAAATGATTACGAATGTGCAGTGAGATTTGATCAGTTTAATGAAAACAATGTTTATCTATTAATATTACAATTAATATCATGTGACTGATCCAATCTCTTGCATTACGTGTAATCAACCTGCGGATCCTACATTTGTTGGAATCCAGAAATGGTCGAGAGGTATGAATTTTTGTTCTAAAAACTGTCAGGATCGACATCTCCGTAAGTTGATCGGTTATGCAAGTGGATTTTTGATAATTTTATCAGTTCTTCTGATTTTTGCAGGAGTCTCTACAATTGGATTTTTGTTTTTCGTTCTTGGATGGGTTATATTGGTGTATGGTTTTTATTATCAGGGTATGAGGGCCCAAAGAAGACAGTTGGACATTCAAAAAATCCGATCAATTCCTGATTTGGGCAATGATCCAAAGGATAAAAAGTTCTATTCAAGCATTTTACAAACTTCAGTTTATCCCTGTTGTCATCAATCAGCAAGGCTGAATGACAAGTATTGTGCCTGCGGTCGGGTTATTGAGTATCCATCGTAAATAGATTATTCTCAAACTCGAAAAGTAATAATACACAAATAACCGTCAGTAGGGCTCCTGAACCTACATACCATTGATTTTCTCATTATTTAATCGTTCCTGAGAATGTAATTTTAGGAAATGCAGCATTTGTTTGAAAACAAAATTTATCAAAGATAACTGTATAATTCAACATATGAATGAGTCAGATAAATGTTACGTGTGTGATCGGCCTGCTAATAATTTATTTGAGGGGACCGCGCGATGGTCATTTGGCAAGGGTTTTTGTTCTCAGGGATGTAAGAATTCCCATCGCGGTGATTATATTGGGTGGACTGGATTTGTGATCGGAGTTAGTGGCTTGATTATGTTAATTAGTTCTAACAATCCAGTGATGATATTGTTCTTTATTTTAGGTCTTGGTTTTATCGTATACGGTGCATATTTGAAGAATGATGCACTGGATCGTAAAGTGAGACCATCACAAACAATCAGTGGAGGACAAACTTCTGGACCCATACCTTTTGACCCACAAGATCAACTCATTTATTCTAGTATTTTAAAAACCAAAGTTCATCCTTGTTGTCATCAATCCGCGAGACTTAATGATCAATATTGTGCTTGTGGTAGGGTTATTGAA
>JAAFKL010000045.1 GCA_021399405.1 Candidatus Heimdallarchaeota archaeon
CACCAAGAGATCCTGCCTGACTCTGGTATTCCGTCGTATTGAGTGTTGCATTGGAATTTAAAACTTCCTTCTGTTCATATCCATAGATCTTGGCCTTATCTTTGGTCTCACCCCAGAGGTCAGTAGCTCTAGATTGTACTCGCTTCACCCCTTTTGATCTCAATACCTCAATGGCCTTGCTATAGAGCAGATCCTCGGCTGCTTCGTGACCCTCCAGTACTATTGGAAATTCCATATTTGCTCTTAAATTTTCCTCACCTTCTTTCAGTGGTTTAATTGTGGCAGTAATGAAACCCACCATCTCATCATCCTTGAATGCATATAATTTGGTTTCAGGATCGAAATTCTCAGCAGAGTAGACCTGTTTAAGATTCTCAACAGAGGTTTGAGTCGCACCCGACCAACTTGAGAGGATTGAGTTCCCTATCTCAAACTGCTTTTGCAAGTACTCTTCTGAATAATTTTTAATAACGTAAGTCATTGAATTTTTCTGTTCTGAAACATATAAATAATTCTGCCTTTAGGCAATTTCAATATCGATTCGATTGTCTCCTCAAAAATAAATATTCTTTCACGGTCTTCTATTGGACCAAATTAGGAAAGTTACTTTCTGGGGAGTGTGATGATGAAGGCAACACCTTCTTGTGTTCCCTCAATAGGTGATTCGATCGTAATAGTACCCTCCATTTTCTCAATGGCCTTCTTGCAGAATGCCAGACCCAATCCAAATCCACTACTAACTTTTCTACCCTCGCCTTTGTACTGTTCATACTTCTTAAATATTCTCACATGCTGATCCTCGGGGATGGTAGGACCATCATTTGAAAATTTGATAATCTGTTCAGAGGGGTATTGTTTAATCTCTATCTCTATGTCCCCATTATTAGGGGTGAATTTGACTGCATTGTGGATTAAATTGTCGAATATTCTACCGAGAAGAAATCTATCACCATTGATGGAATATCGCTCTTCAGGCATTCTCTGGATCACCTGCAAGCTGTTAGTATCTATTTTCAATTTGAAAAGGCTCACTCTTTCATTAATAAAAGATTTCAGATCGACAAGTTCGTAGTGAACATTGAAAGTACCGTTTTCCAACTTCTCGGAGGTCATATAGGAGGAAATCAACATTTGAATCTCTCTGCTCGAAGATTCTAAAAGATGCACATATTCTTTCATGTTGTCAGGTAGGGAATTATTGATTGAGAGTAGGTTTGCCACATTAAGATTTATTTGCAGAAGATTCTTAATATCATGCACAAACATATCTGTTGTTTCCTTCTTCAGGTACATGTTCTGAATAAATTCCTCCAGCTCCAGTTCATCAATCTTTTCCGAGATAGGGATATTCTGGAATGCAAGCTCACTCCATCTATCCATTTTTGATTCAAGCTGACCCTTGATCATAGTGGCTTTTAAGGTGATTTGATCAATATTTCTTTCTTCTGCAATGGATATAGCTTGATCAATTAAGAATCTTGCCTCCTTAACATCTGTCTGTAATATTGCTAATTTTGACTGGATTATAAGGATCTCACTTATTAAATTATATGATTCCTGTTCGATTGCAATCTCATGCAATTTATTAACCAAATAATTGAGTTCCTTTAATGTACCTTCATCATTAGTTGATTTTAATTCAAGTAGAAGGAATTCACAGAGATTAAGCATTGCAAATACAGTTAATTCAAAATCAACTAATTCTGCACTTATAACCTGCTCAAACAATCCTTGTGCCTCTACTTTTTTAGAAATTTTTGGACTTACTTGGAGGACAGCTGCCTCTGCAAGCTTTAATCTGGTGATAACCACTTTATTCTGAGATTTCTTGGCTATCTTAATTAAATTATTTAGATGTTTTTCAGCTTTCTTATTCTCATTATTTTCCAAATACATGGTTACAAGTGAGAACATTGATTCTGAGATCTCCACATCATTCCCTATTTTATTTCTTAGGTCTAAACTTCTTAAAAGGAATTTTTCAGATTCTTTTATGTTTCCCTGTTTATTGCAAATAAGTCCAAGGGATAAAGAGACTTCAGATAAAAAGAGTTTATTATCCAACTCTGCAAATATCTCATAAGACATTGATAAATGTTCATTCGCTTGATTGAGGTTGCCTTGAAGAAAATTTATTTTACCAACATTTTTGAGCGATTTTGCAATATCATCTTTATTGGCAAGTTCTTCTCTGATATTAAGACTATTTTTATAATAAATGAGTGCATTATTAAACTCCCCTTTTTTTTCGTAAGCTAGACCTATGTTATTCAATATTAAACCAAGTTGATGTTTATTTCCTGAGTTTTCAATACTCAATATTATGCGGGTATATGTATTTATAGCATCATCTAAATTTCCTTGCTCAAGATTCAATGAACCTAAATTAAGAGTTGCAGTCACTAGAGTACTTATATCACCAATTTTCTCAGAATTTTCAAGAGCTTCTTGGTTGTAGGATCTAGCTTCAGTAAATTTTCCCCTCATTTTGTTAATATTCCCCAAATTTATCAAGATCTTTGCTTTTCTATAATGATCTCCAACTTCATCACATTTAACAAGACTTTTCTTGAATATGTCTATTGCCTCATCCAATTTCCCCTTTTTAGCCATAACTATTCCAATGATATTCAAACTTTCTAATATATCGAATTGATTACCCAAGTCTTCTCTGTAACGAAGACTGTTTTTTAGAAGTTTTAACCCCTCATCAATTTTTCCTTGTTTTTGTAGAGTCGATCCTAGATTGAACAGTATTGACGCTTGATCCTGCTTATCACCTGTTTGTTTAATAATTTCATTTGCCTTATTGTAATAGTCTATTGCTTTTTTCCATTCAGACTTCTTTTCAAAGAAAAATCCCTGCAATTCATTGTATTTTCCTTCATAAAATGGTAAAGTTTTCTCTGATAATTCATTAACATTTCGTAATAACCGATCTAATAGAATATCTACTTCCTGGGGCTTTCCCATGGTAATTTGAACCCTACATAGAATTAGCTTTAAATTTATTTTATGAATAAGGGAGAGATTTTTAAACTGAGAAATACTATCTGCTTTTGAGAGAGCTTCTGCAAATTCACCTTTCTTATAATGTATTCGAATTTCTAGTAAAACTGCATCAACATCATATTTGGATGGAAGATTTTTTACAACATTGAGAGCATTATCAAATTGACCTAGCTTTTCAAATTGAATAGCTCTCTTTATTTCCATATGTAATCAAATAGTTGAAGGAATAAAATACTTTTGCAATCTTTAATCATTTTCGATGGATTTAATCTAATATTGGTTATATTCCAACTGATTGGCACTTATAATAATTTGTTTGAAGTCAAATCAATGGCAATTAAATTAATATCACTTTAATAAAATGTAACATATTATGTTTGCTTGTATTATTAATAATTCATTACTAGATTATTCTGCCCAGGCGACCTCAGTTCCGCCTTCACCAGAATTAACTAGTGATAGTAGTATAACCAAAAATGGTAGCATTTGAAAAACTAATGACTTGAATTTTAACCTTAACATAATAAATCACTTTATTAAATAACAAGTTTTCTAATTGTTTATAAGTCTTTCTAATATAAGAAGCTATAATTTTGAAATTATTTTCAAAAATTGTGCTTCACATATATAAATGTTATAATAAACGGTTCCTCCCTTCCTTATAAACTCTCCTAGATATATGCATGTAAACTCCTTATTAATGCGTTTTATTTTAATCATAATTATTTTATGTGTATGTATTGTAATTGAAACCGGTCAATCTTGAAAGTCGCAATCTCCTGTCGATACAGTTTACCAATAGTACATAAATTGATGTGTCACCATTTGTACTAATATACCATTTAGCATGTTCTGTCATGACATTGGTAAAACTACAGGACTCTCCTCTAACCGCCACTTCTTACCACCAGCTAAGTCAATCTTGGAATGCTAATCTGTGTAAGAATGCATGAATAGATAATTATGAATTTATTAGTACTCTACTGATTTTATTTTGATTGCATAATTATTGAGTATTAATGAAATTCTGCACTGATATCATCTAGAAAGTCAGTCTTGTGTTTTAGAATTGAAATTGGATCATCGGACCTCAGGATAAATGAATACTCAAATCTATGATTCAGAGTATATGGGGTGTATTCAGGTAGATATCCAAATATTTTCTTGTACTTCTTGCAGACTTTGTCTATCCTCTTCTTTATAGTAGGTAGATCGATTAATGGAGCCCCCCACACGAAAGTGTAGCGTGTTATCTCGGTATCATCAATAGATTTGACTAGATTCTTCATCCAGCCCAATTTACCATCATATTTTGCTTCTGAAACAACTTTCTGATCAAAATTGGTGATCAGTGAACTGACAATCTTCTTGTTTGGTATTCTTTCAATGAGACCCTCAAAATTTAAGATAAAGGTGTAATTGAGCGATATTTCTGTCACCACTCCTTCACTACCTCCAATTCTTACAAGATCGTTGACTGAGAAAGGCTCCGTTATCAAAATATAAGCCCCTGAAACGAAGTTCTGTATTGTTTGAATACTGGCAAAAGAAATTACTGATCCCAAAAATACAGAGAGTATTAATGTGGTACTTTGTCCTATTTCAAGGAAATAAACCGCAGAATACAGGAACAGAATTGCCATAATAAAATTTACAATCAATCGCAGTCCATTAACCACATCATCTGGAATTTTACCTATCGAGGAGGCTTTTTTGACCAGTACTATAATGATCTTTTGCAGAATATAGATCAATACAAGAGACCCTGCAAAAAGGATAATATTAGTTTCGACCATCTAGTTGACCTCCTCTTGGTGTAATTCAAGAAATACCGTTTGGTACAGATCTTCTACAAATTCTTCAAATATCTCCAATATCTGCTGGGGATGATCAAATATCAGAATAACTCTCATATCCTGTCTGAAAACGTACTTATTGAAGAAAAATCTGGGTTGGAAACCAAGTTTTTTCGCCCACCTTTTCATCACAGTATTCATCCGTTTATTTACATTTACTAAAGTTATATCAGGACTAACTATATTGAGTTTGAGTTGCAAGGTAAATGGATATCTTACGATATCCCTTCCGCCTAATAATTCATCAACAAATTCCTTGGTCAATTTCTTGGATTTTGGATTAAGCTCACCCAAGTCCTCCATCAGTGTCTGATAACCTATCTCATGACCCATAGAAGCTCTTTCCTTCAAATTAGAAATTTTTATGCTACAATTGATGAGATTAGCATCCAATAGGCTCTTGTTTGGTATCAGCACAAATGATTCATCCATTGTCAATAATTTGGTATAGTTCAGACCTATCTCCATTACAATGCCCTCCGTGCCTTTCACAAGGATAAGATCACCTATACCAAAGGGTCTTACAGCTATGAGATAAAGTCCAGCTACAATATTTCCCACGACCACAGATGTGGCAAATCCTATAGTGGTACCAAGGAGTGCAGAAACGCTGAGAATTGCACTGGACTCTATTTGAAATATGATAATAAACAAAATAGCTATTGCAAATATCTGTGCGATTGTTGCAAGTAATTTTAGACTATTTTTTGCTTCATAATTTTTTCTCCGTGAAACCCTGTCCAGATTTTTCTTGAATAAAAATCCTATAAACCAGATCACAAGAGAGGATCCAAGAAAAAGTAATATCTTTATAATCAAAGGTGGATAAGTTCCGTCAAAATACCACATATTAATTGCGATGCAGAGTTGCTATTTAAAGACTCATTGATCTACTATTGAAATTTAGAGTTTAATCTAATTTTAATTTAGGGAAAATGGACTGAAAAATTAGAGTGGGTAATCTGCCACTTAACCAAATTATTAGTGAAATTTGATCAGATGATTTGGATACTTTTTTCTAAAATAATATTAAGAGAGAATTAATCTTGATTGGAGAAATACTTGCCTACATCATCTTTGGATATATATTGCTCATAATAATCATTGGTGAGCTCTATTTTTCCTTCACCAGACATCGTAGATATCCAATAAATCCAGAAAAATTTGCTGCAAAACTTGAATTAAAAAATAAAGAGGGCCAAAAAATTGTTGGTTGGTTTAGAACGAAGAGACACAACAAAGCGAAAATTGCCATTGTTGTCCACGGGCATTTTGACAATGCAGGTATGATGTTTGAAAGATATGCGGAAATTTTCACCAGTAACAATTGGGATGTATTAGCCATTGATTTGCGAAATCATGGTATGTCAGATAACATTAGGCCAATAACCTATGGCTCTCTGGAATTTAGGGATGTGTTATGTGCCATGAATTGGGTATTCGAGAAAAAGGAATGGCACAAAGTGGTTGTTTTTGGTACCAGCATGGGATCGATTTCCTCCCTACTAGCAGTAGCCAACACAGATCACAAAATTGATGGATTGATACTAGATTCTCCTTTCGTGTCAGTTGATACGACCTTCAAATTGAACATGAAGAAACACCATTTACCAATAAGTTTGTTCTTTAGACCACTCTATCGTTATCTTGAGTTCAGATACAAGAGATACGGTTTCTCCTTGGAATATTTCCCAGACATAATGGAAAATATAGGTCAAGCATATGAGAAAACAAAAATGTTCATTGCAAGGGGTGTGGATGACAAGGAAGTTTCAATAGAGGATTTTGAGGGAATAAAGGAAATCACGCCTGATGCAACGCATATGAGTGTACCAGAAATGGAACATAGTAGACTTTACAAATCCAAACTGTTCTGTGCAGAGCTAACTAGCTGGATCTCAACTATTTAATCTTGTTTATTATCTATTCTTCCTCTTCTTCATCCTCTTCCTCATAGTCAAACACATAACTAAGTATCATATCAGCATCAAATTCGGTGATGCCTTCTATGGCCATCAATCCTTCCTTGTCCAGATTCTCCA
>JAAFKL010000312.1 GCA_021399405.1 Candidatus Heimdallarchaeota archaeon
AATAATATCTAGGGAGTAAAAGTACTTGAATCTTTGGAGGACATATTATCAGTAGCTGACTGAAAGTAATAATGGAAAAAATGCACGGGCAAAATTTACCATGACAAACTTCCTCATGATCCACTACCATTAAGTATTTTCAATTTTGAATTTCTAATTTTCGCAATAATAACAATTGCTTTCGTTCAAAAAAGACGAAAAAGGCTCAGTTAACTTGTTATAATGCAAATTCAATTGATTGATTTAATTTTCCAAAGACCAATTTTTAAGTTAGCATTCAATGTAGATTATGAAATGGAAAATTGTATATTTTGTAAAATAATCAAACGTGAGATTCCTTCTGAAATTATATTTGAGGACGATATAACCATCGCTTTTATGGATGCCTACCCCGTCTCTGAAGGTCATTTATTGATTATACCTAAACAACACTATGAAAAATTCCATAATATTCCTGATGAAGTGATTGAGATGATCCTGAAAAACCTAAAAAAGATAGCAATTGCAGCCGGAGTTTCTAATTATAATATTCTACAGAATAACGGTAAGGTTGCCGGACAAACCGTATTCCATGCTCATTTTCATCTAATTCCTCGAGATACTGATCGAATAGGATTTACTTACTCGTTTGGTGCCTTGGAAGGTGTTGATCAAAAAGGGTTTGCGGAAAAAATTAGAAATAACTTGTAAGTGTCTTATAATTATATTTCAGATATTCTTCTCAGGAACCGAGCTTACTCTACTAATAATCATTCCTTCAATAACAAATGGAATTTGTGTTGTAGCGGTTTGGATTGCTGAGGATAATTTTGCTTCAGAGTTTGAGTATATAGTAAACATCTTTTCTCCCTCATGAACAAATTCTCCCACTTTTGAGTGGAGAACAATGCCCGCAACCTTGTCACGTGGTGTCCCTGCTGCTGTGCAAACGTTCTTGATCATTTTATTATCAATTCTTGAAATATATCCATCTTTTGGGGCTGGTATGTCTTCAGAATATTCGCCCATTACAATCGATTCAGAAGATATATTTTTGTCACCACCCTGAATTTCAACAATCTCCCTGAATTTCTTTAACGCTTTACCTGAGATTAGATATTCTTCAGCTAGTACCGATCCCTTGCCAGGTGGGCATAATTTTGCAATTTCTAACAATATTCCTGCTATTTCAACGCTCTTTTCTTTTACAGATACAGCCCTAGCATTATCACTTGTAAAGTTTTCAAGAACTCGTAAAGCTTCTTGAGCTTCGAGTGCTGGTCCGATATTGAATCCTAAAGGTTGTTCTCCCAATGTTAAAGCTGCTTCAACATTGATTCCCAGATTCCTGCAAAGTCCAATTAAACTGTGAGCATAATTAGTAGCATGTTTGCGGTTCTCCATCTTTGTGCCTGCACCTGTTGGGATGTCAAATACTAATCCACCAACTCCCATTGCTAATTTAGTTGATACAATTGATGCCAGCATTTGATCTGGTGGATCAATTCCCAATTGTCGTTTAACATCGATAACTATATTGTCAAGCGGACTAAGGTTCAATGGTGCATTCCATACAATCATACCCCTTGACTTTGGTACAAGTTCACTCAATTCTTCAGGTGAGAATGTTACATTACACATCACTTCCATTGTATCAGCAGTCCCTGATGGAGATGTGATTGCTCTTGATGATGTCTTGGGAATTAGTAATCCTGCTGCGGCGACGATTGAAACAATAATTGGAGTGATTTTATTCCCTGGTACGCCACCTATACTATGTTTATCATAGGTTGGTTCATTGAAATTGAATTGAGTTCCAGCTTCTGCCATACATTTTGCAACCTCAACTAATTCATCTTCCTTGTAGCCTTGAAACTGTGATACTAATGCAAAAGAAGCTATTTCCATACTAGTATACTTGTTTCTTGAAATATCATTAACTATACTTCTAACTTCATTTGGTGACCACTCATGACCGCCAATTTTCTTTTTAATAAAATCATAACTTTGTGGTGGTCTACGAGCAAGTATGTCCACTTTTGAGCCTTGCTTAACACCGAGTTTGTCTGCATGATATTCACTTATACCAACGACATCATCTTCAATGAAACCTTGCACAACAACAGGTGAAGCTACTAATTCATTATTGGTATAAATGAGGGTAACTGTATCAGTATGTCTTAATCTTAATCTATGGGCAGTTTGTCTTGAAATCATTACTACGGGTTCCATAGAACGAATGTCCAATATTGATACTTGAATGGTTATCATTTACTTTCGACCTACTTCTGATGAATTCAAAGATTATAAGGCTATTCAAATTTTACCGCGTAAGTGACGATTGAGTGGTAAGATTTTACAACTATTGAGATTAACTACTATAATTGCGGATAGCGGAGTTTATACGCAAAGACCTAGGAAAGTTACATTTTTATTGTGTTGTCATGTCATTCGAGTGACCCTCCAACAACATCTGCTTTCAGAAGTAAATTGTATAAATAATTACAAATGGAACGCTAGCAAGAATAGAAGTAACCCCAAAATTCTGTATGAACCATGGTTTGATATACGAATCCTTAATTTGATAATATCGTTTTAAGGATTGGTTGGAAATGAGCACAAGTAGAGAGCCACAGGACAGAATGAGCGATATGAATAACAAACTCATAAGAAACCAATATAACTTACCAACATTTAACTCCGCTTGTATCGATGAGCTTACTGGGCCCGTATTAAGCATGTCAATAAGTAGTATGTCCATCAGAACATGAAATAATGAGAGAAAAATATTACTTCTAAGGAGAAGCTTCTTGCTAATGATGATAGATAGAGTACTTAGAGTAAATGATGGAATAAACATTACGATAATAAAAACAAAATCCATATTGAGTTGAAGTAACATGAGATAAATAATCATAAAAAAAAACACGCTCCACCCATTAATTGAAAAGTAATAATTGGAAAATATAACAAATTTTAGAGAGTAGGGAAGTCTTTCTGCAACTCGGTCTGAGGTAGGATAAGTCTGATCGTAAGTAAGATCTTTAATTGTCATTTATTTATTTATGGTAGGCAATATCCTCTTTAATTAAGGAATCCCTCCATAATGTCAAAAAATGGTAAGAAAAGAAAATATTAAAATAAAATATAGTGTAAAGATATCGAAACGCAATGTGAATTAAATCTTCTATATTACTTGTAGCAGCTTAGGAATAAAGCCCCTTCACCTGTGTGCACACCTATTGAAATCCCAATTTCTGCAATAAAACCCGAAGATTTGGGAAATTCCTTTTTAACTCGTTTCTCTAGATCTTTTGCTTCACCAAGCAATCTTGAATGAGCAATTATGTATTTGAATTTTTGACCTTTGGTGAAACCTGAAGTAGCATAACCATACATTTTCTCTCTCGAAGCCTCCACACCTCGAGCTTTATCATGAGCGGAAATTTCATTATCCCCAACCCTTAGTACAGGTTTAATGTTTAACCATTTCCCTAATCTATACCGGACCCTGCCCATCCTACCTCCTCTAACCAAATTATCAAGAGATTTTAATGTGAAGAATCCCTCAACATTCTCACCCATCTTAGTTATCTCTTTAACAATCGCATCAGCAGACTTACCTTTGTTTAACAACTCTACCGCTCGTAAAACACAAGCAGTTACTGTAAAAGAAGCTCCCTGAGTATCAATAAGTCTAATATCAATACCTTCTAACATACCTGCTGCAACATTTGCAGAATTAATAGTTCCAGACAATTTAACAGATAGATGAATTGATAAAATCGTTTTGTAACCCTGATTCTTCAGTTTCTCATACATTTCCGTGAAATCTTGAGCAGAAGGTTGACTTGTTTTAGGAAAATTATGTTTATCAGTATTTTTTACTTTTTCATGAAATTCAGCAACTTTTATATCGCGATCCCTGTATGTATCAGTTCCAAAGTGTACATAAGTATCAACAAGATTTACTCCCAATTTCTTGGCCATTTCCTTTGGTATATCACTAGCAGTTGAAGTGACAATTGCAATTTCAGTACCCATAATTTAGTAATTTGAATATAGTTTATGAAACTTAGCTCGAAACATTTGTATTATTATCGAAAAATATCTGATTTTTAGTATTGGTAGTTTGTTATCGAATTCAAAGAAAAACAAAAAAGAAAGAGTGAATAGTGAAACGTATCGATTTATTGAAAAGCAATGGTATTTTCTAATGACATATGAGCTCGGAATTAAAAATTTACAGAACACATGCATATTTCAAAAAAGGTAAGAAAAAAATAAAATTTACCTTTGAATGTCGTGCCCATAAAACTGAAGATGTAGTAGAACGTGTTTTCAATGAAATTGGATCTCGTCATAACGTTAAAAGAACAGAAATTTTCATTGATAAAACAGATGGAATAAAGGAAATAAAGCAAGAGGAAGCATCAATTACATTATTTGATGATGTAGATAAGCCTGATTTCAAAATTAAAATTAATTAAAGAAGGTTTACAAATTGAGTAATCAACCTAATTCTTCAGCAGAACAGAGTCAAGCCATTTATTCTCAATATCAAACTGCGACTCAACAACTTCAACTTATTGAATCTCAACTAAATCAAATTGGAGCGGTCGTTGATGAACTCAATCATAATATTGTTACATTAAATGGACTAAAATCAAAGGACAGCTCCAAAGAAGTAATACTCCCCCTTGGAGGACTACTTTTCATAAAAGCGAAATTAACAGGAAAAGATGAAACTCTACTTAATGTAGGGTCCGATACTGTTATTCCAACCACCTTTGATAATGGAATTAGTATTCTAACAAGTCGATTAAACGAGATGAATGAAGCTTACAGGAAATTAGCAGAAGACAGGATGAAGTTGGCAGAAATCGCCTCACAATTGGAAAATCAATTAAATCAAATTTCACGTCAGAGGCAATAAAATTGTTTGGTAAATTAAGAAAGGGAATGAATTCCATTCTTAAGAAAATTACTATAAAAGAATTGACTGAGAAGGATCTAGAACCTATTATTAAAGAACTGACTAATTTGATGATTCAAAATGAAGTTGGTGTGGCAGCGGCAGAGCAAATTGGAAAAAATTTGGAGACGGAATTGACCTCCCTGGAACATGCTCGGTTTAAAAATGCAACACCGGTAGTTAAGAAAGCACTAAGATCATCTATAATTTCGGTACTAGATAATCCTGATGTTCCAGAAATTGATATTCTCGCACAAATTAAAGAAGCAAAAAATGAAAATCGACCATATATCATTTGTATGTTAGGTATTAATGGAACTGGTAAAACTACCACGATGGCTAAACTTGCAAAATTATTTCAAAAAAATAAATTATCCATTGTATTTGCAGCAGGAGATACATACAGGTCAGGTAGTATACAGCAATTAGGTAAACACGCAGATAACTTAGGAATTAGGATGATTGCACATGATTATGGTGGTGATCCAGCAGCGGTTGCAATCGATGCAATTGATCACGCAGAATCTAAAGGGGTCGATGTTGTCATGATAGACACCGCAGGTCGTATGCAAAATAATGTTAATCTTGTGAGAGAATTAGAAAAAGTAATTAGATTGTCTGAACCAGATTTGAAAATATTCGTAGGTGACTCACTTGCAGGAAACGATGTAATCAGACAAGCAAGTCAATTCAATAGTGATGTTGGAATAGA
>JAAFKL010000313.1 GCA_021399405.1 Candidatus Heimdallarchaeota archaeon
AAATTGGAGCAGAATTGAGAACGGGAGAAAAATGACAAAGGAAACCTCATTAAAAGTAGCCTGATGTCTTAGATAATATAGAGTCTTGAGAATATAATACGCTGCGAGAAATGAAATAAGTCCGAGAAACAGGAAAGATCGACCATCATCATTATTATCTTCGATAAAATTGAATAACGCAGCACCAACAAAACCCAAGCCAATTAAAAATGAGTAAGTTTTGTAAGCGAATCTCATTATCCTCATATTTTCAACAACAATTAGCAATAAAAAGAGTATTATTCAATAGAGATCATTTTCAAGCCTCTCCTATTTAAATTATGAAAAATTCATTGTGAGATAAAAAACGATTGAATTCAAAAAGTTACCTTGGACTGAAATATTATATATGTTGCAACAAAGTAACGCTTATGTCTACAATATGGCAATACTGTGCAATTAATGATAATATTGATAAGAAAGTGAAGAAGCTGAAATTCTTTGACGCTGATGGGAATCATAAAGTTTCTGAGATACAAGACGTTCATATGGAAATCGCAAAACTTGGAAATGAAGGATGGGAATTAGTGACACTTCAGCAAATCAGCCAACCTAATGCAAGAGTGTATTATTTGAAGAAACAGGCTTAGATATTAAACTGCTATTCAATTTGTTTTTTAATAAATCTCAGAATTTTCCGCTTAATCTTATCTAAATATGAGCCACTCAATTCATCTAAAGACTTAATGTGTCTGAATTGATATTCAAATTGTTTTTCCAGCTCTTCGAGATTTCTAATAAAACGAACTAAATTATTAGGTATAAATAAGCAGAAAAGGAAAAATCCCAACTCCAGTCTTGAATCATTAGCTTCTTTGTCCTCTAGACGGAGAGCGTAGACAAATGAGGTAAACCTTTTTGCTGCGACTGCGGGCAACTGATATAGACCAACATTATATGCTTCTCCCTGACCAATACCAACTATTGAGTATGTTCCAAATTTATGTAAAAATACCTCAAGGCTTTCATCTAACTCCTCAGGAAATTGATCAAAATCTTTGTAGACAAGATAATCGATATCATTCATCTTTAAGAAAACGAGAGGAATGTTTTCAGATTGAAATGCGATATCCTTAAGAATTGAATTTTCCCGTCTTGAAGAAATTATTCGTTTCAGCTGATATAATGTTTTTATTAAATCGGTTTCTAGGAACTTTCCTTTTGCGATATATGAAGCCCCTAGCTCGATACATTCCAAAGCAGTTCGGATGTCGTCTTGTGCTGAAATTACTAAAATTTCCATATTAGGATAATCATGTTTGAGTTTTGGGATTAATTTAATTGAACAATCTCCCCCTAGAAATAAATCTAGTAGAATTAAGTCAAAATCTACATGTCTCATCATTTCATTCATTTCTGAAATCGTTTTCGCATGATCCAATTCAATCAATTCTAAGTGACTTTTTATATATGTGTTAATCAAATAAAAATCATCTTCAGAGTCTTCTACACTTAATATTTTAAGACTAGACTCTTTACATTGATTTACTAATTGATTATGTTTTGTGTGTAATTTTTCATTTTGAGCTTCCATCTTATTATACACTCCTGGGTATTTTTGCAATTCCAAGCCAATATTCTCCAAATACTTTTGCAATTTCAAGGAATCCTGAGAAATTTGTTGGTTTGGTAATATAGCTGTTAGCATTTAATTTGTAACAATCTAAAATGTCATTTTTTGACTGTGAAGTAGATAAAATTATGACAGGAATCATCTTTAAATTTTCACTACTTTTTATTTCCTTCAATACTTCGCGTCCATCTTTCTTTGGTAGGTTTAAGTCTAGAAAAATGAAATCAGGTATTCGGGCATCTGAATATTGACCCTTTTGTGTTAAGTAATCTATGGCTTCAATACCATTTAGAACAAAGTTAATTTCAACATCGTATTGTCCTTTATCAAAAGCTGTTTTGAGAAAGAAAATATGATCTTCATTATCTTCAACAAGTAGGATTTGAGTTGGTTGATATTTCATGATTTGCACCTTACCGCGGTAATGTAAAATGGAATATTGAACCCTTACCCAAAATCGATTCAACCCAAATTTTTCCACCATATCGCTCTACAACTCTTTTACAAATTGCTAAACCTATACCGGTCCCACCATACTCACTTCTATTATGTAATCGTTGAAAATTTCCAAAAATTTTCTTAAAATATTGAGATTCAATTCCTAAACCATTATCTTTGACAGAGAAAAGCCAGTAGTCCTCATGTTCTGAACAGCTAATCTGAATCTTTGGAGAACCGCTTTTATTGAATTTAATTCCATTACTAATAAGATTCTGAAATAATTGTGTTAAACCTGTTCTCTCACCCTTCACTTTCGGGAGAGAATCAAATATTATTTCGCTACTAGTTTCTTCCATTGTTTTTTGCAAATTCATTGTGACTTGAATTAAAACTGATTTGATTTCTATTTCTTCAATTTCAATTGCATCAGTAGAGAAACGTGAATATGTCAAAAGGTCTGAAATTAATGCCTGCATCCTAGCTGTCCCATTTAGCATACCTTGGATTTGTCGTTTTCCTTCAGAATTTAATACTTCTCCATATGTAATATCAATTAACTCTGCATAGCTTGAAATTACACTTAGTGGTTCTTTAAGATCATGTGAAGCAAAATAAGCAAATTGTTCAAGATCTTCGTTGGAACGAAATAATTCCTTTGTTTTAATTTCTAAAGATTTCTCAACTCTCTTTTTTTCATTGATTTCCTTTTTAAGTGCATTATTAAGCTTAATTAAATCGCTAGTGTATCGTAATTTCTCAGTTTCTCTTTTTCTGTTTTCGGTCAGATCTGTGAAAAAGACCATTAAACTGGGTTCGTTCTCAAACATAATTTTTTTTGCTTCAACAAGTACGGGAAACTCAGAACCATTCTTTCTCAACCCTAAGGTTTCATATGCTGGTGATTCACCTTCGCCTATTACTTGATCTAATGAACTAATAGGCAATGTTTCACGTACTTCAGGACTTAAAAGATTGATTTCTGGCATCCCAACGATCTCATCTGAAGATTCAAAACCAAATAAATCAATAAATGCGGAATTAGAAAATTGACATATCCCATGTTTTAAAACCAAAATTCCTTGAGGTGCGGCGTCAAACAATGTTTTATATCTATCTTCACTTTCTTGTAAATCCTTTTCTGTTTGCTTTCGAGACTTTATATCTCTAATAGTAACTATTCTTTTTGTTTCACGGTGAACTTTTAATTCACGCGAAGACATTTCTACTAAGTGTAAAGTCCCATCCTTCTTTTTCATTGTGATTTCAAATGGTGATTCCGTCTGGAAATTGTATGATATAAGATCAATATCTTGATCAGGAACCAATTCTATCATTGATCTACCTCGTATTTCTGATAGGTTACTATATCCAAGCAGAGTTACGAAAGGGGAGTTTGCAATTTCTATTTTCATGTCCTTAATTACTGCAATTCCAGCTAATCCTGCCTCAACCAATATTTTTAGTTGTTTTCTCTCCTCATTCAATTCGTTCATTCGGGAATTATATGCAATTATTTGGTCAGCATCGATCGGATTTGCTACATAATTATTTTGGTTTTTCTGGGTAGTCATAAATTCCACTTTTTACATTACAAATAGAAATTAAATTCACCCTAATGTTATAACACAATATTATATAACAGTTTATGTTGAGCAATTAACAGATGCAGATTGACTCTGAATCAAATATCGAAAATGGAACTAGAGTACCAAAGAATTGGTCACCCATACGCAAGATTACAATAGTTAAAGAAATTAGCATAAACTCAAAAAACTATACGCAAATTTCGATGAAAAAAATACAATAAATTTTGTTGTATTGTTAATGCGTCTTTCTTGTCAATTTAATTTTCTTGGGAGATAGTAGTATACCCTGTTGAAATTAATTATGTAAAATATATATGAAATATCCTGATTTCAATATTATTTAGTATTGAAAGCTTGCCAATATACTCATTTACTTTTGGTTTAGGAATCAATTTTCAATATTTAAACGATCGATCGATCCAACCTTCCATTGTGTTATGACTCTCTTTTCAAGTTATTCAATAATTTTTTTGTTACTTTTTGCTCGTGATTTACCAATGTAAAAACCCGCAATTCCAGTGACTAACACAAAAGATCCTGCAATTAACAAATTTTTTGATGTTGGAGATAAATTAATTGCCAAAGCAGTTGATATTGAGAATTGACTTTGTCGAGCACGAGATTCCAAGATAAATTGGAAATCGTTTGTTATCTGCTCATTATTGAGTGCAATATTATATATTGAAATTTCATCCATACTTCCATTTACCGCAATTGCGTTAGCATCGGGTGGCTCACTGTATCCTATACTTAATTCAGCACTAGATTGACCGATCTCATAATTCCAAATAGAATCTCCAATATTTGTTCCATTAACATACATAGAATAACTATGATCCTTTTTTGTTATAACAATGAACTGCCAATTATTGAGCCCAAAGTCAACCGAATTTCCACCCAATGATACAATTTCCGTAAGAGTATTATCCCAAGAATGAAAAACCAGAGAAAACTGAGAGGGGCTACCAGATCTACTCAATGTAAAAAACCATTTTTTACTAGTTCCACCACCATCACCATGGGACATGAGATTAATAACTTTCCCGTGAGCTTCTAACGAGATAATTTTAATCCAAACACTTATTGTAAAATCATTTGCTACAAAATCAAATATTGGATCATCAGGGAACCCAATTCTATCTTCTTGGGAATTAAATTTTATCCCAAGACCATTTATACCATCACCCCAGGATCCTCCTCTCATAACTCCTGTAAGACCATTAATATTTTCATTAACTGTCGAGTTATTTATTTCATCAAAAGGAAGGTGAAAAATTTTATTGGCTGCGGTCTGAGAAATATTGATTGCATCTTGCTCAGCTCCCAAAGCAATAAGTGCGTTGTTAATATGTAAAGTGGAAATCAAAATGAATATTTGAAAAGCAATTGACAAAGGTTTTTTCGATTTGCTCATCAAAATTCAATTCCTCAAAGAATCCAATTCTCAGTATTGCATTTTCCTATAAAAATTTAAGTTTTTTTAAGTAATATCATAAATATATAATTTGGAATCATTCTACAAGCCATAAGTGCAGTTCTTATAGTAGATTGATTGAAAATTATTACGTTATTAATTATTGAAAATTAGGTTATACAGGCTATTTCTCTAAGATTATTTCTATTATAAAGCTAACCAAAGATGATAAAAATTTAAAATTCACCTCAGTGTCAGACGGGAGATGGTAATGTGGATTGCGAAAATTCGCTGTATCAGTAAACATCATCGCTGGAACATCTTCATCCCAAAATACACTATGATCACTTCTACGAGTATCAGGCATAGGATTGCCTCGATCAGGTACAATTAATGGAATTCTTGGAATTGCATGACTGGATTCTGTGAATTTACTATGCCAGATTTTAGCTTGTTCATTTAATACAATAGCAATAAAATCACCCTTTTCAGGAAATAGAGGGATGCCAGCAACCGGTTTTTGTTCATCGGCTGTAAATCCGACTGTTTCAAAGTTGAAAACAGCTGATACTTTGTCAAACAATTGGGCCTCTTTTAAGGTTGCAACAAATTTCCTAGTACCTACAAACCATTGTAGCTCAGGGTTTGCATCGTTCATATAGTTGAAGAATTCATCTCGTAGACTTGTTGCACCATAATAGATATCGCTCCATTTTGCATCTTTTCCTCGTTCGACATTCATCTTATTGAGTAAATCGTACATGATTGGGTCACCTTCTTCAAAATCAGGCAAAACAAATGCTAAATTTAATGATTCTTTCGCTGATGAATGGGTATAATACCAGTGAACCAAACGATCAACTACTGCAACTCCTGACCCATTGTCATCAACACCTGGACAATCTGGAACTGTATCATGGTGTGCCAACATCAGGATAAAGGGTTCATCACGATTTGGTGGAGGGATCCAAAGATTTCTCCCAGTATAGCCATTTGTTTTAAATTCCAAAACAGAAGCATCAGCACCCCATTGTTTCCACCGCTCTGCTATTTTTCGTGGTACATTGGCATGATTTTCAACAGCAGTGTACGGATTTCTGTCTCCTCCTAAAATATTATAGAGATCTTCAAAGTGAACCTTGGATAGTAATTCCACAAAAAATAATTTTGCAGTATAGAATAAATTTATCGTTTCTTTAAATTAGTTAATTGAATGTTAAGAAATTAATTACGACAATGAGAATGAATTCCATTAGTTATGCTTCTGATTCTTCATCAAATCTTCTGGCATCAGCCAACATTTTCTCTAGATAATCATTGACATTCGTCCCTTTGGAATATGTTTTCTTAGAGTCATCATATACTCCAATAAATGAATTTTGAGTAAGTAGGGCGGTTAACAATGCCTCAGCGTGTTCAATGGGGGTCCGCATTATTTCGGCAATTTGAGAAATATGAATTTCTTTTCCATCTTCAGTAAGTTGTATGAATTCTAGCATTCCGCTCCATGGTTCAAACCACTGTTGTTTTTGATTCAATAATTCTTCAATATCACTTTGCAATTGGTTCAATGACACTGATACTTTATTTGTCAAATTTATTGTATCATTAATCTCTGTGACCTCAACAGATACTAAAACTGGACTTCTTTTCATCATTTCAAATAATTTATTTTCGATTTCTAATAAATTACTGATCTCACTCTTATTTACTTTTATCTCATCCAGTATCAAGTTAATTTTAAGTTCAACTTCATGTAATTCTTCTAGAGAGTTAACCTTTGATAGCAGAGCTTCAGTTTCATTTAGTAATGATACTGAAAATTTTGCTTCTGATATTTTGAGTAAATTAACCCAAGTGTTTACTATTTCAGACTCATTCGATATCCCATTTGCATTGAGTAATTCCTTGATTTCATTATTGAGAAATCCATTTAATCGAGCCTCCATTCGCTCGTCGGAACTTGCGAAACCAGCCTTCTTGGCTTTTTGTTGATCTTTTATGTTTAAGAAACCTAATTCTTGAGCTTCACTATCTTTGCCTTTTCTTTTTTGTCTAATCCGATAGATTACAATCATTATAATAGACACAAGAGCTAGAACCAGAATCCCTTCGATTGGGCTTTGAGGATTTGTACCCAAATCGTACTCTAATTTATTAGGGAATAGATCATTATCAAAATCCTTAGTTGCGTCTTTGGGATCCAGAGGATCTAAGTCATTTTCGATTTCCCAAGCATCATTAATGCCATCGAGATCGGTGTCTTTTTTCGTAGGATCTGTTCCATGATCATATTCATTGAGATTTGATACTCCATCCGAATCGAAATCTAAGAGGGCATCGTTACCATCTGTTGCGTTAAATTGATAAAGAAATTCCCATGCATTTGGCATACCATCTTCATCTCGATCCAAATCAGCATCGTTCGTTCCTGGATCCAAATTCATGAGGACTTCCCAACCGTCTGGCATACCATCATCATCGCTATCAGGATCGTTAGGATCTGTGCCAGCAAAAAATTCCTCTCTGTTTGACAGGAGATCAAAATCGTTGTCTTGTGCTCCATCCAATGGGTTTTCAGGTCTTAATCCATTTTCCCACTCCCACTTATCGTACATTCCATCTCCATCTGTATCTGGATTTGTTGCATCAAGACAAATTGAAGCAGTACCGATACACAGATCATATTCCTCTTGATTAGTGAACCCATCTCCATCATAGTCCAATTCTGGATCTGTTACTATCAAAGTCATGGTACTCCAAAGTATCTCACCCTCAGGATTAAGTTTAATCAAATAACTGTTTATCCCCCCACCAAAATTATAAGGATAAATATTATTTACCTCTGTGTTTGTTAATGGAAAGTTAGGATTCACACTCCCCCCTGTAATTAATATATTATCATTATTATCCAACGTAACAAAAGGGAGACCAGTTGCAAATACGGTTGGGTCATAGAGACTTCCATACTGAAAACTAAAAAGTAGATTATTATTCTCATCGAATTTCGTAACAAAAAGATCAAAATTACCATCTTGCAATGATTGATCACCGATATTAGAGTTAAATCTTGGGTAATCATTAGAACCGGTACTACCAACAGCTATCAAATTATTCTGACTGTCCAATCCGATGTCCATAATAAAATCGGCATTGCTACCACCCACATAACTACCATAGGTTAAATTCCCTTGATTATCAAGTTTAGTAATAACTCCGTCCGTTAAAGCATTATATGCATTATCAAATGCATCATTGGTAACTGGGTAATCCGCCGATTCAGATAACCCCCCAATAATGATCTGATTGTCAGTATCAAGTTCTATGCCATTATTCCAATCAGAAAATTCTCCAGCCAAATAAACACCCCAGTTAATTTCACCATTTTCGTTTTGAGAATAGATCACTCCATCATAACATTCCAAGTTATCACAATCACTTAATGTCGCGTTATTAATGGCTGAAGTAAATGGGAGATCAGGAGAAGTGGCAGTTAATAACGAAATTATATTTCCATCTGTATCTATTTCGATATCAATAATTTGATCTCGATATTTTCCACCAATATAATTACTCCAAATCAATTCCCCTTGGGGTGAAAATTTTGCATTGTAATAATCAATAGGGATGTCGGCACCGCCAACATAATTGGTGTAAGTACTATTTAATAGGGGCATATCCGATGAGCCCGTGGTTGCACCAAATATAACATTGTCATCTGCATCTACATTTACGATACCATAGAATTCCACTCCAGACCCACCTACGTACGTACTCCAAAGTAGGACACCTGTTGGATTATATTTTTGTATAAATGCATCAGTTTTCCCGTTATAGGAAGGGAATTCAGCATTGAAAGCAATTGAAGATGACTTTACAGTGCCTGATATTATGAGGTTATCAGCAGAATCAATTGCAAGATTTTGAGGAAAAATATCATCGTCATCATATTTAATAGGTATAACATCCAAAATTTCACCTGTGGGAGATATTTTTGAAAGAAAGCCTTCCGCAATGAGCGATCCACTACCATCCCCAACTTCACCAACAACCCAGATATTGTTTTTACTATCGACTGCTATCCCCTTAACCAAATCTTCAGGTTTTCTTGATTCTTGTTCCAAAATTACGGAATTCTTAGTAAATGACGAACTATTTTTCTCTGTGTTGTGAAATTGTAATTGATTTGAAGAGACAATTCCGAAAGAGCTCAATAATTGAATCATTAACAGGAAAGTAATGATCCTTATTGATAAGTATTTGATTTTTATACCACCCATATCGAACTAAACACGATATTACTTATTTATCTGTACTCATTTGAAAAAGTTTCGAGTACTCTACATTTTCAAGATACACTTGCATGTTATAAACAGAAAATTCTTCTTTAGTGCTTCAAATTTAATAGATATCTGCCACAGATGGTTCAAGTAAAAGTTAAATACCTTATAATTTATTGAACTATATGGGACAGGTAAAACAGAGAAATGTACTATTTATTTTCAGCTCAATTTTAATTTTAACTTCTAGTTTCGCAGTACTACAATCAGTATATGGGCAAGAATCAACTCAGTCGCCTGAATATTTTTTCAATATTAATCTTCTATCTCCTGATAATAACCAGTGGAGAATTGATTGGGCGGATCTTATCGCTGATGAACTCCAAGAAATTGGAATAAATGCCAGCAGAACAACTGGTGGCTGGAGTGGTGTCAGTAACCGTACATATCTTCAAATACAAGATGGCAGCTCTGGTGTGGCAACATTTGAAGATGGGGGGTTTGATACGGTATTTTTCGGTTTTAATAGAGAACAATGGATAGAATTTCAATTTAGAGATGAGCGGGATGTATATACAACTGATATACCGTGTGGTCCTGAAGTATCTGGTGCATGCAACATAAGTGGAGAAACAAATTCTCAATTAATGGAAATTCTTAGATCCGGTAATGAGGTATACGATGTTACTGAGAGAAATGCGTTAATCAACACTGGGCAAGACATTTTTTATGATGAGATCCCAAACTCAGTATTAAGTTATTCTGCGGTATCTCTACTTGCAAATAAAAATGCTGGATTTTTAGAAGATTTGAGTAATGGATATGTAAACAATATTTTAAAAGATGAATGGAAAAACATCGAGAGCTCAGATTCATCTATTTTCAAAATTGCTCAGCCTTGGGGCATCGATGATAGTTTTTTCTCCCCATTAGAACAAAGTCCTTTGAAGCCTCAAGATTCAGAGATCTATCAATCAATGGTGTGGCAAGGACTTCTAGATAGAGATATACACGATGATTTGAACTGGAGACCTCTCATTGCTGCTTCTATGCCTAGATGGAATGAAGAAAGAACAGTTGCCACAATAGATTTGAGAACTGATGTAACATTTGCTGATGGTCAGATATTAGATTCTGAAGATGTGGTTGAAAGTTACAGGAGGATTATTACACCAGAATTTAACTCACCTGCGTATAACCATTTTATTGATAATACTCTTGTTTTTGGCTATCCAATTTCATATTTTGCCTCAAACAATTCTATTGTAGCACTAGATGATGACACTGTTCAATTTACATTTACAGAGGCTGTTAATCCGCATCATGAGAATTCAATGTTTTCAGTAGGAATTCTCCCCACTCATGTTTTTGGAAACCACACTAGTACTGTAAATGGAATTTACAATTTTGAAAATTTAGTTAGAGGAAACGTGAGCGAATTCGGTTATGGAACCGGTCCTTTTAGGTTTAAACAACTTGATCTTACTACTGACACATTAATTTTTGAAGGTGTGGATTCGTATTGGAATGGGGTAGTGCAATCAGAAGAAATACAATTTATTAAAGAACGAGAAAGCGATCCTGCTATTACTAAATTAGAAAGTGGAGTTTATAACCTCTTATCTCCATGGTACTGGATATCTCCTTTGGCCTCAAACGTTACATCGAGTGAAAATATTGATGTATCTCTACCATCTACTGGATTGAGACAAGGGATGGAATATAACCTAAATCACCCCGTTTTTGGAACTGGAGAAGCAACTCCCTTCGGAGAAGATAATCCGGATCAAGCTACCCTAGCGGCAAAATATGTGAGACAAGCTATTAATTTAGTAATCCCCAGAGAAAAGATTATTGAGACAATTATGGAGGGTTTTGGACTACCAGGGAAAACAATTTTTGCCCCCTCACAATCAGGGGTTTCGGATGATCTACCAGCTTATGAATATAATCCCACAAAAGCACTTGAACTTCTGGCAAAAGCAGGATATGGAGTTGAAACTACTACATCCTCTTCTTCTGTTAAAGAGGACAGTGGTAACGGATTTTTAATCCTTGATTACAGGGTGTTCATACTTCCTCTAGTTACAATCATAATAATTGGAGTTTATCGTAAACAACGTAAATAATAGTTATTGAATATTCATATTTGAAAA
This sequence comes from Candidatus Heimdallarchaeota archaeon, assembly GCA_021399405.1. The sequence continues at coordinate 11,490 of JAAFKL010000313.1, forward strand.
TTATTAACTACTTGACTTTTTCACTAATCGCAACATTTCTCTTCTTATAGCTCCACTTGGCAGCCTAACAATTAACCAATAAGGCAAAAAGAAATTTCTATATCGTCTTGACCGAAACAAAACTCGAGTTTCTGTTGTTACTACAGTTCCTTGATTATGTGGGGTTAAAACAAAATCCCAAACAATATTAATCTGATTTTTTTTATTTTTGTTCGGTATAATTTTTTCATTCAATCTCATCACAATTGATTTATTCTGGACAATTGAAATTGGTGCAAAGCCACTATTGAACAATCGATTCCAGCCGTCACTCCAATTTCGATGTGTTCGGTCAATTTTATTGTCTAATCTAAGACCTCTCAGAAAAAATAAAAAGCGAATTAATTTTGAATCATAAATATCCATCCCTCTGAGTCTAAGCCAGGTATCTTCTAGGCTTGCATCAATCCAAAGGGAATGTTTTTCCTGGAAATCAGGATTTGATATAGTAGATGCTGCAGTGACTGCCATTTATGTTACCACATCGTTTAACTGGTTTTTTCAATTGGTATCCAACCAACCCGACCCTTCTCACTTTTTACAAAATACCATTCACTTTCTTGAAATAATATTTCAACTATCTCTCCCTTTCCACATTCCAACTCATATGATGAGTAATAACTTTTCATTCTAAAATTATTATTGGGTAGTTGCTCCATATAATTATTTGGAATCCATCCGCCTTTACCCTCATGTTCGCAATAGGTCCAACCCGGGTAATGAGTTTTACGATTTTGAGGAATTACTTCATCTCCTTTATCGAGATATAAAATATCAGATTCTTCGCCTGAATGATTCTTTCTGAGCTCTACTTTAGTTATTTCACAGGATATTTTATCATCTTCTGATATTATTGGTACGCGTAAAACGATCCCCTCAAAAGGGAATTCCATTTGTACTCGGATATGGCACACATCTGGGGGCATAACAAGCACCTCCCCTTCTGAGAGTGACACCATTTTGCCATTGACTAATAATACATCTTTTCCTTTAATGCTAACATAATATTCGTAAGATTTAGAATGAGAATGATAGTATTCAGCTGAGAACATCAAATTAAAATCTTCTTCAGTCTTGACAACGACTAAGGCCAAACTCACATGATCAGATCTTACTGGAACTTCCCCATATCCAAACAACCACCTTTTACGAAAAGAGTCACTTTTGTATGGAATTCTAACACCCCACTCACGACGCAATTCTCTCTGATTTTCTAAGTTCAGCGGTTTGACGATATCAAATCTTGTATCTATTCCTATTGGATTTTTTTTGTTTGGTGTAGTAATAGTAAAAAATTCAACATCCTTTTCATCTTTATAGATTTTGAAGCCAGATTTGAAACCTGGCTTAATCATTATTAGTTCAGATTTTCTGATGGAAATACAATCTTGGTGAACAATAGCTGTAAGTTCTCCTCTCAGGACAATAACAAAAAATTCGCTATCTGTATGAATTTGAAGCTTATCGGTAAATTCCAGTATATTGTCTCGATCGAAATGTTGGAATTTAATTTGATTCTCTTCATTTTCGAGATTTAGATTATGGGTACTATGAATTTTAAACTCCGAGTCCATTGAAACAATTTCACTTTACATCTTATCTTATTAAAGTACTACAACCTGTTCATCGATCAATTTGCTTAATCGACGTAGGACTTAAAAATCAATGAAATACCTTTAATTTAGCTAGCGAATGGACAGGAAACTTAATTCAAAAAAGTATTTTTCAATAGGTATCTTGGTAGTATTACTTAGCTTGGGAAATGTTGAAATTTATGCTAACACAAACTCTCAACAACAGAATCCTTCTCTGAAATATACCTATGAAAAAATTCCTGAGATTCCTAAAAATGTTAATTTCGATCTGAATATCTTATTTTTAGGGTTTGAAGAGACAAGAATAAATTTGCCCAAACTGCAAACAAATTTACCAAAGTGGACAGGAATAATAGATAGGGTATCAAGAAATAAGTTTTCATATTCAAATATTAGTTCTCTAAAATTTTTTCAGAATTTCACGATTTCTTACACCTTTGAATTTGCTGAAAAATCAGTGGTTGAACAGTATGCCGAATACATCGAAAATCAAGTGACAGATTTACCCCCTAACTATTCAGAACATCAATGGGTTAATTATATTCCTTCAGTTCCCACAGAAAATTATTTCAGAAACAATATAATATTAGGAAGCAAGCCTACTTTACTCCTTATTGACACATACACCTATGATCCAATAAATTTCATTCCACATTTTTATTATCAGCCCATGTGGGGTCGACAATATACTCATGGTAATCCAGCTTCATACGAAATTGCAGGCGGAGGAAAAGAGTCGAGATTCGTATGGTTAGATCTTTCAGCTGGACCCGCAAATTACTCACAAGACATTGGCACCCCTAATTCCCTTGGGGCAAATAACGAAACAATTACGCCAATTTGGGATTACGAAACATCAGATAATTCAAGACTTACCTCCGATATTTCTAAGTACATCAAATCTGCAATTGAATTTAAATTTCTTCCTTCATTTGGTCAAACCCCACTAACACCAGATGAAGTGATAAAATTTGAATATGTAAAAATTAACATAGGAAATCCTTCAACTGATTATTATGACAAACTTGACAATGAATATATCCTTAGGGAGTATAAACAATTTAATCCCATGATAAATTGGGACTATGAGATATTAGATTGGGTGTGGAATGAAGATTCGAGATTTGAAGATCTAATGTATGACCAACTTGACTCACATGAACAAGTATTGAAAATTTCAAGAAATACGCATATATTTCTTAAGGCATATTCTGATCGAGTTTTCTCTAAGTCAACACCAAAGACTAATATAATTCCCATCTTCCTAATTGGGCTACCAAAAGGATACATTTTTTTTGAAGAAGCTTGGAATTTAAAATTTCAAGCTGCCTCCTATGATGATGGAGAGAGTTCCCCAACCTACATTATAATGGGAGCGAATGACTTTAATTATCAAACAGAAATGGTTGTTGGTGAATCGAGATCAACAATTATTACCATGCATGAAATTGGTCATTTTCTTGGGTTATTACATCCTTTCGATGCTATGATCTGGAAAGACATTGGAGGAAATGCGGTTCCAATTCAAGCTCAAAATTGGTTATGGGATTTCACCTATACTCAGATGTCTTATTTAGGTGCATACCCTGAATTATCGAAAATGGATATAGACACATTAATGCGAGGGGAAATTATAGAATATTTAGATAATTTAATCTTTGATTTGGAAGAAGACCTCCCCAAACTTGATAAATATCAAAATTCAGAACAACTTTTTGAATATTTTAATTCGGCAGTCAACTCTATAGGTAGTTCTCTTGTTGAGTACCAATCATATGAAACCCTAAATAATTATAACATTAGTCTTTCATATGTTTTTGATGGAATTAATGCATTAGATAATTTTACCAAATTGTATAATGATTTAGAATCTGATAATGATTGGACGTTTCAATCTGATACCGTAATCTTATTTTCAGCAATAGGTATGATTGGGATATTTGCTACATATATTTTTATTTTGAAGAAAAGGAAATATTAGATCAAGAAATAGAATTAAATCATTGGAAATTGTGAAATGTAGATTTGTCAGTCTTGAGGTGCGAAAATTAATTCAGGGGGTAGATTGCTTATGTACTCTTGTAAGCTATTGGAAGTCGAAATGAATGGCAATCCTGTCGTAATTTCAACATTTGACGATTTATCTACCATTTTATACAAATTATGCGCATTTATGATTTGGTATCGACTTACCAGTAAGGTTTCGGGATATAGAAGGAGAAGAATGATAATTGCAGAAACTGAAATGAATTCTGCAGTATTTAACGAATTGAAAGTTCGTTCCAAATCCCAATCTGCTAAGCTTCCCTGATTTACATAAATGTTAATAACACCATTAATAATATTTGATATACCAAATGAAATCCATAGGATTCTACTAATTATAATCGGTTTAGAGTTTATTTCTGGTTTTATCGTCACGTAAGCAAATATTAGTGTCAAATTAACTAATATCGCCGGAAGTTGTGCTGATACATTTTCATCTGAGAATAGAAAGTGAAAGAAAAAGAATTTGTGATACCATTTATATGGTTTCGGGACCCCAATCTCATTCCATGCATTCCAATTTTCAGCAATAGCAGTTTCTAAACCCCATATGATGGTAAAAAGTGCCCACAATGCAGCTATAACTGAAACAATCCCGAAAGTAATTTTAAGCCACCGCTTTTCTGCAAAGTCTAGGATATGAGAAACATGGTATAATATGAGCATGTTGCCTAGAGCAACAGCTATCCCAAAACCCATGACCCAAGGAAATCCTTGCCAATAATAATCTGCTTGGTTGATCCAGTGGACCGTAAAATTTTCGTAGTAAATTACTCTAACAATCACCCAGTTAGTGTAAGCATATCTTAAGAAAATACCAGCTATAATCAAGTACTCAGTTGATCTTATTAATTGGAAGTACTTAATTGATTTATAAATCAAAAATAATGAAAACACAATTGACAATACATTAAATAAAAAATATATATCTGGATTAATTTCAAAGTAGCTGTCATAGAATGCCATGGTTGTTCAATTAATAGTTTTCTAGTTTGATTTAAGGATTTCTAGCACTGGTAAACTAATGTCGATCTAACTCTACTTCATTTCTTAAGATTCAACAGATATTCATTTTAGGAGGATCATTGATTAATGAACTTACATTAGAACAGAATTAAATTAATTATTAACCGAATTAATTTATTTTTTGAGTAATTTTTTGTCATATAGCAAGGACTATACGCAATTTTGTACAAAGACAAGTTCCACAATCTGATCCTTGAATTTTGCGGTTAAATGCACATTTTGTACATTTGTCATAGATTTCTATCGAATAATTTTTCCACTAGGTTCATATCCAACAATTGTTTGAAATGCGATCAACGAGGATTGTTATTTCGTAGAGATCGCTCTAATCTATCTCAAGAATAAGTAAACAATCAATAAATAAAGTATTAAACATATCAGTAATTCTTCGCAACTATTAGTCCGATGATGCCCACAATACAGTTGCAGTACCTGCATCAACAACTACTTCGAAGTTAGTTCCTTCAAAGTTCACGGTTACTTTCCAGACTAAATATCCATTTTCATTTTCTAGTTCAGAAGAAACGACTAATCCCCCTGTTGTATATACTAATGCACTAGTTTCGGCCTCAGCTTGAGACACAGCAGTAAGACTTTCTAAAGTAGTTTCTTGGTCCTCTGATACAGCAATACTTCCTTCATAATTTGGATATTGATGATCGCCATCATGGTTGCCTTCCTCGTCAGGCATTACTTCGAAAGGTAGAGGTACAACTCCACTACTATATAGTAGAATGATGCTACTAAAGAATATTAGTAGGATGGTTAAAGTGAGAAGAATAGTTTTGTCCTTCATTATAATAAATTAGACCATTCTCATAATAAAGAATCATGGTGCAAAAGTTAGATTCTATAGTACAATATTTGTTTTGTCTGATACAAAACCTGTACAATCCCGCCAATTAGTAAAAATTATGTTTCCAAGAAAATACATAATTTATCGTAAAAGTTATGTATCGTTTTTCTCAAGCTATTCTAATATTAATTAGAAAATTCTGAGACTTATATTCTTGCCGATAAATTTTATTGAATATAATGTAATTAAATTAAGGTTGATTAAGGTTAATTGATTTGATATTATTTGTTTCAGATCTTTGTCTTATTTTGTACTTTCATGGACTTTGTCTGAAACAATTGCGCCATCAGACAATGTAATTACTCTCATGCCTTCTTTGATTAATTGCAAGTCATGTGTTACCATTATCACAGTTGGTTTCCAATCCAATTGTGGTAATTTACCTTGATTTAGGTTGTAAAGGAGGTCAACAATCGCTTTTCCACTTTTACTGTCTAAATCACCCGTAGGTTCATCAGCAATTATTATTGAGGCACGATTAGCCAATGCTCTAGCAATTCCCACTCTTTGCCTCTCACCTCCTGATAATTCACTAGGATAGTGAGTTGCTCTATGAGACAGATTAACTAATTCTAATAGTCTTTTTGCCCATTCCCGTCTTTCTTTTTTTGGCTTTCTAGCAATTAATAAGGGTAACTCTACATTATCGATTGCTGAAATTGCATCCATCAAATAGAAATGCTGGAAAATAATACCAACCTCTTTTCTTCTCATTCTTGCAAGTTCATTCTCAGATAGGGAATTCAATAGTTTATCTTGATAAGATATGGTCCCTTCTGAAGGTTGTTCTAAACCGCTAAGTAAAGAAAGTAATGTGCTTTTACCGGATCCCGATTTACCCAAGATAACAATAAATTCTCCTGAGTCGAAGGATGTGGTTACACCATTAAGTGCCATCACTTCTGTGGTCTTTATTCCGTATTTCTTGGTTACAGATTTTAATTCTAACATTGTCATCTTATCACTTCACTTATGCTCCACTGGTTTTATACAGATACAACCAGAATCTTCATCTTCCAAAAATTTTACATAATCACCTATGAGATATTTTTCACGTAGATGCTCCGGTATTCGAACCAATCCAAATTGGTTGACTGAGCTGATTTCTTCTCTTTCAACCGATTTCCAATCAGTGACTTCATGTCCATTTACAGTCCTTCTCAGGCCGGCTATAGTACCATCGAGTATATAGTATGATTGATCAGTTAATCGTTCAAATCGAGTGTCGTGAGTGACGACAATAGTTGTTAATCCTCGATCACGATTCATTTCACGTAAATAACTAATTATTTCTAAAGTTGTTTCAGTGTCTAATTCTCCAGTCGGTTCATCAGCAAGTAATATCTGGGGTTCATTAGATAATGCAACTGCGAGACTAGCTCTCTGGGCTTCTCCACCTGATAATTGCCCCAATTTATGATCCATTCGATTTTTTAGACCCACAGAAGTTAACAATTCTTTAGCTAAATTATTCCGCTTTGATCGTGTTAAATTTGATGTATACATTGAAAATTTCACATTATCAAAGGCTGTAAGACAGGGGAGTAAATTACGCTCAGGTAGCTGCCATAAGAATCCAACAATTTTACGTCTGAAATAATCTAGGCTACTATTTCTTAATGTATGAATAGGGAGACTATCTACTGTTAAGGTACCAGTTGACGGTTTTACATTTCCACCTAAAATATTTAGCAGAGTACTTTTCCCGGCTCCTGATGGGCCAATAATTGATGAAAAAGCCCCTTTCTTAATTACGAGGTCAATACCTCGTAGAGCTTGAAAGTATACATCACTTGCAGGATCCTTGTAGTTTTTCGTAATTTGATTTGCGTAAATATAATTTTCTGAATGATTTTCCATTTTTTCATTCCTCCCTCAATATATTTCCGGTTTCCTTTATGGAAGTACGGTACGCTGGAATTGCTGCAACTAGAACGCTTAACGAAATCAACACTAGAACAAATTGGAATATTATTCCCCATGGTATTACTAAATGTAATGGTGGAACGGCTCCATTTTGATTTGCACCTTGAAGAACTAAAGTTATGAAAATAAATAAATTCATTGAAATCACAATTCCTACTAGTCCTCCAAAGAATATCGAGAAAAGTACTAAGATCAGACTTTCTGTAATTAAGAGTAGGAATATCTGATTCCTTTCCATTCCCATTGCTCTAAGAACACCAATCTCTTTTTTCCTTTCAGTCAAGGTTATGATAGAGAAGAATGCAATTGCAATTATGCTCACAATCAAGGTAATTACTAACATACCTTGTAGTGATGCCAATAATATTCTTGTCTCGCTTACATCGAAGAAATTAATTTTTGAGTCCTCAATACTTGTAACAATGACTGATGGATTTAAAGCAAATTTTGATCTTATTTGATTCGCTATAACATCCACATTACTTTTGTCATTTACATTTACATATGCTCCAAAAATTGCAGAACCTAATGTCTTATTAATTGATTTGACTAATGAGATATCGACTAACATTGGTAAATCTGTAGGATGATAATTTCCAAATCGATCTTGAACTGGGACAGAAGTAACTAATGTTGGAAAATAATCAAAATCAGCTTTGATATCTAGAACATAACTAACTCTTGATGTATCATTGATAATTGGAATTACAATTTTGTCATTCATTTTTAATCCAAGTGCATCAATTACATTAGCCTGAAGCCCTACTGAAACATTTGTATCAATTTTTGAAGTAATTTCAGATAATTCTTGGGAATCATAATTCCTCTCCCAATATGCACTCTGATGGAAATTTTTCGGATTGATGCCTAAGATTGAATATTGGGTAAAGGGACCTCCAACTATTGTAATTTGTGCAATATCTGTATAAGATTTAACACCTGGTACATCTAAATATCCCCACTCAGTGAGATTCGAACTGTCTATACCCTGTACATAAATATCAGCTCCAAGATCATAAGCAGAGGATTCTGTACCCATACTTACCAAAGTTGTAGGAGTAATAATTGATAGGAAGGATAACATAATACCTATCATCAATAAAGAAGCTAATCTTGAAATTGAAAATTTGTTTTTCCTCATATTCCGTGTAGCCAATGCAATAATTCCACCTTGGAATTTCCAAAGAAAATTAGAGATCTTGGATATCATACCTGCAAAATATCTTGCAAATACCAATGGAGCACCAATAATTAAAATTATCATCATAGTTGGGCTAAAACCTTCGACAATAAGATCGTAGACGTTTTCATTTCTAATTGGTATGTAACGAACTGCTATCCAAAATAAAAGACTAAATGAAACGAGAACAACGTCCAAGTACATTCTTTGCCAAAAAGGTTCTTGTGTTTCTTCTGTAGCTTCACCCTCCTCAATCTTAGTTTTTGATAAAGAATAAATGCTAGAGAAATTTAGATCAATTGCAATAATGAATCCAATCAAAGGAATTCTCCATAGCCATGAACTTGGAATTGATAAAGGGATAGGTTCTCCGCTGAATTCCAAGACCCCAGAGGTTCTTAAGGATAATAATGTCCATGGAATTGAAAGGATCATCCCTACAGAAATTGCGATTACAGCACTTGACAATGCCTCGCCAAACAACATTGTGCGTAATTGTGATTTTGAAGTTCCACGATTTTTCATTATTGCTATTAATCGAACCTTTCTTTGTTCCACAAGTGTCAAGGAATAATGAACCAGAAATAGTGCGATACTAGCCAACATTCCCGATATAAAAATTAAAATTACATTAAAAGCACCTTGAAAGTCAAGAAAATCTTCAATTGAATTCCTGAGAGGAGATTCTACATCAATTTCATATCCTACGATACCTGAATTCGAATATGCCCAAGATTGAGCTATGTTTTCCAGTTCTTCCAAATTTGATTTTAATTGAAGTAGATTTACATTTCTTAGATCTGGAAGATCGAAATATACTTCTGTTATTATTGTGTTAAAACGATTATCTTGATCATTATTTCCCTGATTAGATAGGCTTAATCTACCCAAGCGGGGTTTGGTATTTATTAAATTGAAAATATCCCATTCTTTCCCATTTGGTAATAGGAGAGAAGGATCTTGAAACAATTTTTCAAATTTAATATCAAATGCTTGCAAAAGGCCTAAATTCTGATTAAAATAATTTATATCAAGGTTTGATATTCTCCATGCATAGGTTTGATCAACGTTCACAACTGAAAAACTACTGTTGTCATTCTCAAGCTTGAAATTGCTATCCGCCAATATTTGATATGAGCCCGTAGAAGTTGTGTTAAATTTAATAGGATCATCCTGAGAAGTGATTACTATTATGTCATTAGGATTAAATTTCAATGACTTATCAAAGGTAGGAAATTGCTTTAAAAATGTTAGAGTCTCATTTGTCCATAATCGAGTCTTGAATTTTAAGGTTTCAATACTTCTGGTTTCACTTTCATTGTCAAATATTTGGCTAACAACAATTGGAAATCTAAATTCAGCATAGCTTGAAATACTCGTCACCCTGAAATTGAAATCTTTAATCAAATCAGGAACATTCTGTTCAATATTTGTTGTCCATGTATTGAAGGTGTTTATATCGGTTAAATCGCTAATAGCAAATTCTAAGCCTCGAGTATCTGCTTTATCAATAAAATTGTCAAAAGAATCTTGTTTATAGCTAGACGAAAATAATACTGATTGGGAAATTACTGTTGTTGCTAACACTAATCCGATCACAGCAGTAACTAAGAATTTTTTATTCATAAATACGTACTTTCTTGAGAGCCAAAACATATCCCGAAACGATTTTTTTGTATTTATAAAATCGATTTCTTTACTCCCTCTCATCCTTATTTTGTCTAATATTAATAATAAAAATACCAAAACAGTAATTCCTAATGCTACATATAAAATTTCAATATAGTCTAATAGTAAATATATCAAAAATACATTTAGGGTCAAAATGAGAGATCCAACTTTCCAAATTTTGTCTGAGCTATCGTCAGCTTTTCTATTGGTTGTCATACTTTGTTCATTATCTCTAAACACGATGTGAAGTATAAATTTCAGAGAACCATTCAGATTCTAATTTAAAATTTGAATTTCAAACTTTACTTCCTGTTTAATAAAAGAAGCATATATTAAATAAAAAGAAAATTGGTACAAATATTATTTCCTATAGTACAATCATTGGATTGTATGGTACAAAGATAAGATTATACCGCCAAAAAGTGAAAGATTGAATCTACATCATCTAATAGTTTATCCCATCTATTGGGTATAATTATCCTACCTAGTTGATCTACAACTATCTTATTCACCTTAAGAGATATAGAAACTGTTCTTCCTTTTCGTTCCGGTTCTAGTACTCCATCTTCAATCAGGTTTTTGACATACCAGTAAAATGAAGATCTAGGAATTGCTAGTAACTCAGAAAATTCATTCAAGGTGAGGGTGCTAGTCTCTGGATAATTGTTTAGACTAATAATAATAATTCTCGGAATTTTTTTCCGTAAATTGGAAATGAGTGCTTTGATCTCCTCAATTTTACCATCCCATGATTTCTCAAAAAACAACTTCTCCTTTCTATGTCGGATACTAATAATTTGATCATCTTTTTCTAGTCGATTGAGATGGTAACTAATTACACCCGTCTGCTTTTCCAATCTTTGCATTATGGCTCTAAAGTGAATACCTGGCTCATCTACAATAACATTGTAAATAATTTCACTTGTTTCCATTTATCATTCCTCTTCAGTTAATGATTTAATTAATTGTTCTTGGAAATCTATTGGAACTTTATGAGGAAAGATAAGGACGAATAAGATCATACCCACCATAATAAATCCAAATATCGCTGCAAATATGTTTGGAATTTCAGAATCCCAATTTTCAGGAAATAATACGTCCATTTTTCTTACTACAGTTTGAACAGCAGCCGCAAGAAAACCTAGACCAAATAATAAGTAGTCTCGTTTTCGGTATCGTTTAAACAAGTTGAAGAAGATTGTTGATACAAATACAAGTAAAATTCCTGTCAAAAATAAAAATAAATCTTCAATGTTCGATAAATCAAAACTCATTTTGGATCAAAAATATTAGCGTGCTTAATTTTATTAATAATTTGGTACTATGCTTGGATTGAAGTTTTAAACAGAAAATGATTACAAATGTATCAGTTAAAAATGGAATACGAACTTCCCGGATCAGTCAATTCTAAGTATATACTCTTATGCAAATATATTTGTTTTATACTGAATTATCGTCCTATGACTACTCATAAAATAATCGTATCAATGCGTATTATCACTCTAATACATAATTCGAAAAATTCCTGAAATCGATATGTCCTTAATCAATGGATTAACTTACGCAAGAGAGATATAATTTAATTTGAGACAATTTAGATCAACATGTTTGATCATTGTTCATACAATAAAGAAAAGAGGAAGGACGTAAAAGGATATTTTGAAATGAGATAGATCTCTAGCTCGGCTTTCATAAATATTATTGATTTGACCAGGAATACAATTTTCTTGAGAATTAACGATTTACTTAGGATTGACGATTATTAAACAATTATGGAATCATATGTCATTTTCGCAAAATCAAATAAGCCGAACTTAAAATAGTTATCAATGCGATAAATGTTATTATTATTTCAGCAAATTCGGAGTTTTGATTATCGGAAGTAGTTGAACTACTAGTTTGATCAGTGCTAGTTGTTTGGGAATCAATAGTGTCGCTTGAAGTGATTGTAGAACTTTGACTTGTATCACTAGTCACAATTGTAGAACTTTCACCAGATGTCTGGGAAATCTCAATTATATCAAAAACAAAATCAGCCACAGCAATATTACCTGAACTATCATTTGCATAAACACGTAAAATTTGTGATCCAAGATTTGTTGGTGCTAATATTTCGTAAGGTGACGAAAACGAAACATTTGTTCCCCCACCCCAGCTG
>JAAFKL010000046.1 GCA_021399405.1 Candidatus Heimdallarchaeota archaeon
TCTGTAATCTCTTTAATTATAGAACTGTAAGGCATTTTACAAATTGATATTTGAATTAAAGTAATAAATTATAAAATTCATTCTAGGAAAGGATAAATATTTCTGTAAATTCATCAGTATCTATTTGCTTTCTAGATACTTCAGCATGAGTTTCTCAAATGTTAATTTATTATTCTGTTAATGCAGTGATTTCTTTTCGTAATCGACCAATATCTGCACCGGTCCAGCGGTTTATTAGATTACCATCTTTAAACACCATAAATGTTGGAAGCGATAAAATCTTGAAAGCAGCGGCGGCTTCTTGATTATGTTGAGTGTCCAGTTTGGCGAATACAAAATCGTCAGAAGCCATCGTGTTGGACATTTCCTCAAATACAGGAGTTGATTTTCTGCATGGGGCGCACCATTCTGCCCAGGTATCCAAAACTAAAAGCTTGTTAGAAGCGATCAAGTCCTCATAATTTGCATCTGTCATTTCAATTGTATTTGTCATAATTGTAATAGGACTTCATGATTATTATAAGCTTTGTTTGAGATATAGAATTATCTGAGGTTGTTAAAGTGATTAAAAATGATGATCAGAAGCAAAATAATTTCTTGACCGAAATTCAGAGTTGTCACAGCTTTAAAATCATAATTAGCCAATTTTTACTAGATATATTTTTATTTCATTAACCATTATACTAAATTAAGAAGAAGAAATGAATAACCAAAACCTTGATGATAAGATCTCTTTGTATAAAAAAAAGATAGCTTTGTTTGATAAGAATTTTTCTATTTTGAGACCCATACCACATAATAAGGATGAAGAATTCGAGAATCAGTTACCAGAGATCGCTCAAATTGCCTTTGAAATTGCTGAAGATTGTAGAGGAAAAGAAAAAATGGAAATGGCTTTGAAATATGTCATAAAATCAGCAACGATTTACAAAAGGGCAAGATACGTTGGAGAATACATGGAAAATCTAGTTACCCCATTTAGAAATTCATATGAGTGGTTTGTAGATTTTAACAATTTGTCCCTGTTTCAGAGATTTGGACAGACTTGGATCAATTTGATTAAAGATGAAACAGATGAGCCAAGTCATCAGAGATCTAAACTCTATTTTCGGTATTATTATGAAGCATATCAAAAGATGAGTACTGGATTAATAAAATTCAAAAGACCGGATCTTGCAAGAAATTATCTAATGGATTTTCTACATTCATTGGATAACTTGCTTTTAATGGGTAAATTCGAAGACTGGATTCAGGATGTTCCACTAAGTGACCGAAAACCAAAAATTAACCTTCAAATTGCTGAAACATTTGACCTGGAAAGAGATTATCAAAGCGCAACAAAGTTCTATATTCAAAGCTTGGTCCATCTTGAAGATTGTGCATGGAGAAGGAATATGGTGCCGGATGCTAAAGATATTTTTAATGAAATCATCAATAAGCTTACCAAAAACATAAACAATAGATTTCCGGACTCTTTAGATTCATAAAATTTCGATTTTACAACTACCTCCAATTGTCGACATCAATTGATTCCAAATTGTTGCAGTGTCACAAAATCTACAATCAATGAGGACTCTGATTTTTTTTTGGGCAAAGGTATAAATATACTATATATTTTTGTTCGTTATATACACGGTCAAAATGTCAATGACTTCGACAAGCCAAAAAATAGATTTTTCTCATTATGCTGAGCGAATGCGTACGTTAGATAACTCACCAATTAGTGCTATCTTGATTAAAGACAGTATTATTTATTATATTAACGATAAATTGCTCGAATTGTTCCAGTACAAAGATAAATCTGATCTTTTGGGGATGGAAGTTGAGGTGCTACGCCCAGAAAAACTCCGAAGTAAATTGAGAAAACGTTCCTTGAGAAGAGAACAAGGGATTACACAACCTACAAGCTATAAAAGCATGGCATTGTTGCAAGATGGGTCATATATACCGATTCAGGTTGATGTTGATCGATTTGAAATTGATGGTGAAGGCTACACCCTTGCTTTCGTTAGTGATATATCAGAGGATTTCGAAAGTTCTAGAACTATAGGAATCCTAGAATCGCAGTTCCACGATGCTGTTGAATATTCTCCTATTGCCACCTGTGTAACCAAAGATCGAAGAATTTTGATGGCAAACATTGTATATATAGATTTATTCGGGTATGATACCATAGATGAAATTTATGGGGCTGAATCTTCTATTTTTCAGGCTCCTAAGGCTCGAGAATTTATTGGTGAAAAAATAACAAGAAGAGAAGAAGGAGAATTCACCACTGATACCTACGAGACGTTAGGTCTACACAAGGATGGTAGTGATTTCCCAATTAGAGTGACAGCAAAAAGAATAGAGATCGAAGATGGTGTGGGAATCCTCGCTTACATAGAAAAATTATGAATATAACGAGTATACTTAGTCCATAGAGCGGTTCTTATTTTCAATTGTATTTAATAATTGATCAACGGAAGTATTTCTTCATAACCAAATTGGCAAATTTGTCTATTTGCACACTTGAAAGATCAATTGGTTGTTGCAGAAAGAAATAATCGAAACCCATAGCCTGCATATGCTCAATACGATCGCGTAGTTGTTCAGGTGTACCCATCCAACCACCAGGATGATCTGGGTGATAAAGTCTATTTTTTAATTCTCCAATACTCATATTTGCAAGTTTAGCCCTTTGTTCAAGATGCTTTTCTACTTCTTCATCACTTTCTCCAATCCAAGCTGGACCAAAATATGATTTACCGACCTCATCATATTCTCGACCTATATCATTACAGTGACCTTTCAGGGCATCAAGTTTTTGCTGCACTTTTTCAATTGGAGTAAATGGTAGATTCATGTAATCTGCATATTTTGCAACAAATTTGAGACTCTTTTTTTCTCCACCTCCACCTATTAGTATCAAAGGATTATCTGGCTTAGGACTAAATGCAGCATTTTTGATATTGTAGTGTTTTCCCTCAAAATTGGTTCTACTTTTAGTAAACAGAGATTTAATGATCTGTAGAGATTCCTCTAACATCTCCATCCTTACACTAATGCTTGGAAAGTCATAACCATAAGCCTCATACTCAATTTGTTTCCAACCTGCTCCAATTCCAAATTCCATCCGATTACCTGAGATCATATCTAAACTAGCAGCAATTTTAGCCAAATAAGCAGGGTTTCGATAATTATTTCCAGCTACCAGTGTACCAAGTTTTATTTTCTTTGTAATCATTGCTGCGGCTGTTAGAACCAGCCAAGCTTCTAATGCATGGCGGCTCTCAGATTCATTATCAAGAAAGAAATGATCACAAATGTAAAAAGAATGAAATCCATGTTCTTCGGTTTTATTGATTATTTCTTTAGTTTGATCCCAATTATAGCCAAATTGGTTTTCAATCTGTACACTAAATTTTAAGGTCATTGATGACTAGTTCTTGTTATATATAAATAGAAAATGATTTGGATAATCCTAAGAATATTAGCTTTTATCGTAATATTTAACCCATCAATATAATAGTAATTTCACTAACTCGATTAAGAATAAATATACCTTATTCTACAGGTTTTCACCCAAAAGGGTGTTTCTACGTTCTCGCCAATTTGATAAATCAGCAGGATTCTTTGGATACTCATCATAGATTGTTCCCATTTTTTTAACAGCAGACACTAATGTATACATTTTTTTAAGTAAACCATATCTAGGGAAACAACGAATAAGTTTGAGTAATACCGAAATGAAACCAGTATCTGGGTCTTGACCATCATACACCGCTTTTACTTCTTCTTCAGTTAGAACTTTACGAGTAAGAAGAAAATTCATTCCGTCGGCTTCAACATCTCTTAGAAATTGAAGGGTCACATATGAAATTGCGTTCCGTCTACCATAATGAGCCATAACATCCATATTGTAATCCCATAAATTTTCTCTCGATACATCCTCTGCATCCAGAGCTTTGACAATAGCTTTGCCAGCATAATAACCACAAACCATTGCAGGTCCATGTCCTTCAGCTGTTGTAGGATCGACCTGACAAGCGGCATCTCCAATCACTACTCCACCATTGAAAGTTAGGCAATCATAAGGTGGGCGGATTGGAATCTGACCTCCTCCTGTTATCTCAACCTCATAATCTTCTCCAAGTTTGTAATAATCATCAAGGGCAGCACGATAAATCTGCTTCATTGGTTTATCTATTAGTTTATTTTCCGATTTTAACCAGCCTGTCCCAATATTCAAACGCTTATCCCCTTTCGAGAAAAACCATAGGTATCCGGGTGGGGGGATTGATGGAAAATATGCAAGCACAATCTCTTCTGGATAAGGGTGATCTTCCTTTAATTTCACAATTTCACGAAATGAGGCAGCAATATGATGATCTGGAATAGTCTGATACATCCCGTCAGAAAAACCTTCTGGAAGTTGCCGTCTGACTACTCCAAGAGTGCCAGAACAATCTGCAACAAGTTTCGCACGTAGTTCATGGACTTCTCCATCTTTTCGATATTTTATGCCTTTCACATAATTCTCCTCAATAATCACTCCACGAACTGGTGCATCTGAAATCACTTCTACTCCAATGTCTATACAATCTTGCAATAATCTCTGTCCGTAAATGTGTCTGTCTACAACGTATCCTGGTGCACTGAGCGTTATCTCAACACTTTCAGTTTTTACAGTCATCTTAGTTACTTTATCGGAGATCTCATCACCCCTCGGTAACTCAAGACCTAATGCTTCATGAAGAAGCACTGGTGACTCCATATCGAGTGCGTCTCCACAGGTTTTGTTACCAATCTGAGAATGTTTTTTCTTATCAACGATTACAACGCTTTTTCCCAATTTAGCTAATGTGAACGCACATGACACCCCTGCGGGTCCACCACCAACAATAATTACATCAGGTTCCGTAACAGACATTACAAACGAATAATTTAATTTGAATTTAATATTCTATTGGCTTGTGAACGAGTTGAAAGATAATGTTATCTTTGATTCCCCAAATGGCTCCCTTGAATCTAAAATAGATGTACGAATTAATGTGGTCGGTGTACAATTTAATTTTATACTAGTGTTGATTTTAGAAGGTTGACAAATGGTTCTAAAGGATATTTCTTTTTTTTGAGTTTACTTTTAATCGAGTATGTTTATAAATCATGTCATGAACACTTCTACTAGTAAAAAATGAAACTAAAATTGAATGTCGTTATGATCATCCCATTTCTAATGATTGGGGCGGTTCCGATAGCAAATCTTACACATGGCCAAACATCAGTTGAAAATCAAGAACTGATAAATGGCCTTCTTACACCTCGAATTGATGGTGTAATTGATAATTCGAATCTATTAGATAAAGCATCACCTCTTCTTAGTGAATGGGGAGATGCGTCAGTTCGAACTGCTGATTTTTACCTTGGTAAATCAACTGGATTAAATCTCAATCAAGAAGAGGAAGAACCAATTCAAATGCGTCTGTTTTCAAAATGGGTCGGAAATGATTTTTATTTCTCATTTGATTTTCCTAAATCTACGTTATCATCAGTTTCAATACAATTTGACTTCGATAACAATGGTAAATTAAGTAATGGAGATTTACGAATGGTTGCAATTCTCAATCTGGCACCTCAAAAAGGTATACAATTAGATTTTATTGCCGATTCATTCTCATACGGAGTTGAGAACAAACTTCAAATTTTTACGGATGGATCATGGCGGGACCCTACGGATTTAAATCCAAACTTATGGAATTCAAAAGAGTGGAATCCTCTTGTTAAAGGATTTGATCCAATTCAAAATGGGTTTTCAAAATATGCAGATCTACTCTCGAATGTGGGAAAAATCGCAATCTCCCCATCTGGTGGAGAAATTGGACAATTAATTGGACCAATGTTTGATGTTGAATTACGTTTCTCACCCAGTTCATATGGTGATTTTCTCAAATTAGCAGTTCCAGCATTATCGAATTCACTTAATCTTAACGAAGTGATTGACAATGAAATAAGGCATGCAACAATGATTACTACAACTTCAGGAGCGATATATGGTTATCCCGTGCGACCAACAATTGTTGACAATTCCAACACATTCAGTTTAACAGAATATGTGGCAGATTTTTTTGACCCACGTATCCCGTTGCAACTTCAACAAGATGTTGGTATTGATCATATTGAGATGACTCAAACAGTTCAGACAGCAAATAATGATTTATCATTAGTTCTGAACAAACAATCGCTTGCAAGAGTATTTGTAACAAATCCATCTACTACCACAGTTGAAGTAGAGGTAACATTGACAGCATATGCATTTGCATTGATAACAATTATTGAGATAGGTTCCCTTTCACAGGTATTTAATGCGCCTGTGTCCCCAGATAGAACTATTTTAAGTAACTCAGCGAATTTTGATATGCCGGATGATTGGACCTCAATTCCTTGGTTAATCTTAAAAGCACAGGTTACCCCAGTAGGTAAGCTCGATCCTCATTCTGCAGATAATACTTTGAGCGACTTTTTCGAATTAAAAGAGACTCATGATATGAATATATATTACATACGCGTGAACACAGGAACAGCTGCAGCTGTTAATCAGGTATCTCAAGCAACCGCAGACTCCATTACTTCGGCATTTGCTGCATCTTATCCAGTTGCCAATCCTAATTTTATACAATTGGATTGGAGTGTCTTAGGCTCAGATACTGATGGATGGTCATCAAGTACGGGATTAAAAGCTGCTTTGACAGATATAGTTGGGGAAATAGTATTTACAATTATCCTTCAATTATTACTAGGAGTTACAGACGTCTTACCTGTTCCCGATCAGATTTTTGGAATGAAACCAACAGGCGGTGGAAGTAGTACACCAAGTTGGGGAGATTATGACGCATCATTTGCTTCATGGGGATCTCCAACTGCTACAAGTGGCAGTCTTGTTATGGCTCATGAAGTAAATCATAATCTTGGTGATAATAATTGGGGAAGACATGTTGGAAATCCCGATGACACCACTTGGGGAGGCACAAATATTAATAGAGACCTTAGTTGGGGTTGTGGTGCTTCTGGACCTGATGCAGCTTGGCCCGGACTCAATGATAATCTTAACCAAGATTTTACTGATACTTTAGGGTGGAATCCTGGAACTGGATTAGTTCAAAACACTAAGAATGATTTGATGAGCTATTGTAATGGTGGTACTCCAGCTAAATGGATTTCTGATTATCGCTGGGAAGCTCTAGTTGATAGATTGGAAAACTTTGTTTCTGGTTCACCTGCACCTTTATCTATTATGTCATTCAATGATATTTCTGTTAAGAATGTTAACACAAATCCAATTGAACCAAACTTTACATTACCTACTACAAGAATAATTTCAGGTGTAGTAACCAAAGATGGATCTGGATATTTAAATCCTTCATTCACAAGGCTAGGTACAATTAGTAAAATTATGGGCATTCATCAAGGAATTACACCTTGCTGGTTTTTGGATGTGACATTTGCAAATAAAACTATTATAAGGTATGATTTTGAACCTGATTTCAGCGATCATGGTGATACTGATCATCCTCAAGATGGTACCTTTCCATTTACCTTCTGGATACCCGATGACGGTCAAATTGTAAAAATAGAACTGCTTGATACAAACTCAAAACTATTCGATGTCAAGATCGGTACTGGGTTTACATTAGATCTAACTACCCCTGTCAATTTTGATCTCCCTAAGTCCATAAATCGAGGTGAAAAGAATACAATTCAATGGAGTTACAATAAATTGACAAATACCAGTGCAATCTTTGCTCAGCTTCAATATTCACATGATGGTCTCCAATGGTTCAATTTAGGTAAACAAACAACCGGCAACTCATTAGAAGAAAATTTTGTATTAGAAAGCTTACCTGGTGGTGCTGAATCTCAATTTCGGTTAATGTTAACTGATGGTTTTGATACTAAGTATGTCATTGCAGGACAATCAACCCCAGTACCATTACTTTCACCGGTTGTGTCAATAAATAAAAATGCAAATTTCTTCAATGAAGATATATCCAAGTTAGGATTGAATCAAGCAACATCATTAGCAGATCCACGACCAAGTCCAGTTGGATCACTGATATCCTTCAAAGCTACTGCTTTTGATCCCCAAAAGGGAACAATGGATGCTTCAACTTTAGCATGGACAGTAACTGAAGTTGCAGAAAATGGACTTGCATTAAGCCAATCAAGCCCTTCAGTCATAGATGACACATTTAGGTTCAGATTTAGCAAACCAGGATTATATAGAATTGATGCTTCTGTAAAATCTGCAGATGGATTAACAGGTTCTGATAGCATTTTGGTTAGGATAATACCCCCGGCTTCGATTGATGCCGCGGAATTTGACAAATTCAAAGTCCTACTAGAAGAATTGAGGGATGATACAACATCAGAGACTAAATCATCTGATACAACATCAACTTCAACACAAGACGAATCATCATCAAAAAGTGAAAGTGCTGGTCTACCAGTCCCAACATTTGTTCTAATTCTGCCACTCTTGATTACCGGAGTAGTTAGAATGATCAACAGAAGAAAGCGAACATAAAATATCCAAAAAATATAAATTACAACAACTTTAATTTACTAATTATAGATATTTGATAATAAAATACATTAGACAATTTTCAATTCTTATATCCTAATCGATCTGCTTATTTTCATTACAAAACAATACTTCAATAGTGAAATCAATACAGATCTTTTCGCTGAAATCATCAAAAATTATTGGATGGGGAGATTCAGTATTCGAAGTGTTTATTGAATCTTTAAAATTACAAGAGTTTGAAATTCAAGATTCCGATGTTATTGTCATAACTTCCAAAGTTTACAGTATGGAACAACAATCTGCTGTAGTGCTTGATACGGTAGAGCCAACTCCAAGAGCAATTGAATTAGCTGAGAAGAGTAAACTTGATCCGAGGATTGCTCAACTTGTACTTGATGAATCCAATGGAGAGGTGTATGGAGCAGTGTACAAAGCTATTTTGGCAAAAACTGATTCAGGCTTAAGTTCAAATGCCGGGATTGATCAATCAAATTGCCCTGAAGGATATGCTTTGTTGTTACCAGCACATCCTGATAAAATCGCACAAGGCTTCAGAAAACGAGTAAAAGAACAATTTAACATAGATGTAGCGGTTATAGTTACAGATTCAAAAACTATTCCATTAAAAATAGGATCATCTGCAATAGCTATTGGAATTGCAGGTATAGAACCTATAATTGATGAAAACGGAAAACCAGATCTTTACGGGGAACCATTAACACTTACTCGAAGTGCTTTGGCTGACAATCTTGCAACAGCAGCCAATTTAATAATGGGAGAATCAAACGAAAGAACACCATTCGGAATTATCCGAGGTTTAGATTATGTCAAAGGTGAAGACGTATCAGTAAAATCCACCATAATACCGGAAAAATATTGCCTATATTTTGCACCATTGCTTGAATTGATAGATCCATCAAGGATTTCTACAAGTTAAATAACACCTATTCACTGGGTTAAATTTTCTCGCCACATATAATACATATTTTTGATGTGGCGACAATATAGCTTCTACATCCCGGACAGATGATTGGAGGTTCATTACTGGCCAGTATCTCAACTGTTCTATCAGTATATCCATAATCTGCTTGAGGATCTAAATTCCTTACATTTATTTCCTCAACAATTAATTTTTGTCGAACGATATAAATTGATAACAGAAACCATGATAGAAGCATTGAGGTAGTTACAGTCGCTGTGAACGCTGAAAAATTGATGATGACAAATATGAAAAAGATGTATAGAAAGATAAATGGGATGGCATAGATGATCGTGTAGAATAATCCTGCTAAAAGACCATATACATAAACAAAAGATAATTCCTTCAACAAAAGGTATCTTGAAGTTCTCAAAGACTTAGCTGAATCTTCTGAATCAAGTTCTAATGTCTCGGCAAGAATCTTCACTTGATCATTAAATTCAGTTATAAAATTATACTGACTAAAAGTTTCGCTGAATAGGTAAAAAAGGAATAAGAGAGAAACAGAAGCAATAATAGTAATAGGAATGAGTAATAATAAATTTTCTAATACTAAATTAAGATCTGTTGGTTCCTGCTGCACGCGTATAATTAATTCATGTCCAAACCATGCAGTAATAGATATTATAACATAAAACAATGCATTTAGTAATCCAAATAATGCGACTGGCAAAGTAAGGGAGAGATACGCATCATCCTCTTTTTGCATTTTCCAAAGTGGTGAATGAGTGATGTGTCTGAATCTAAAGAACTCCACTAAAACTATGAAATACAGCTTCCTTTTTTATAAATCGATCATTAGTTCAACTTTTGATTGGAAATCAAATAATCTTGGTTGATAAATCTCAACAATTACTAAACATGATTGGCAATAAACGATACCAGATCCTTCTCAGTTACTAATTTAATAGGTTTCCCTAAATGGAAAAGAGGAACTGCTTCAATACCACGAGCATTCATCCACAAACGTACAGAGTTTACAAGCACTGGTGTAGACTTTTGTAGTACTGGGAAGTTTGGCAAATCACCAACTGACGTGGTGTGCAAAAGAGATAATTCACCCTGTTCAAGGATCAACTGAGAAAAAATGAACTCTAAAAGACGTAGAACGGTTAATAGTCCAATTAATTGAGTTCCCTCAGGATTTTGGATCAGAATCTGCCTTTGGCTCAATTGCATCATTTTGTCAATTGCTTGCCATAATGTGAAATCCTTTGTAATCACATGATCTTGATCAATCGGTCTTCCAATACCTTCGTCTTGAGTGATCATACCATCAGGGATTGAAAACCACAAATCGTCAAGCATTATTATATCTTTTTCTGTAAATAATCCGATCATATCCCCTGATTGCAATATTGGTATTCCACTAATCCCTGTATCATACATTAATTTTATTGCGCTACCGATAGTATCAGAAGCCGCAAGAGTCATTGGTTTTAATGTGGCTACGGTATCAATGGTATCTTTAAAAATATCAACGGTTCCTTTTTGATAAAGTGCCCGAACTACATCCGAAGCAGTGATTATCCCTTTTAAATTGTCATTTTCATCTAGAATGGGGAATCTTCTGAAACGATGTTTAATCATCTGATCTACTGCATAGCCAATTGTTTCTGAGCTTTTTAGTGTTAACACATTTTTTACTGTATAATTACCAACAGCATCATCCGCAATAGACATTCGATAATTATATACCCTCAATTCTTATTAAAATATTCTCAGCAAAGATTAGTACAATTATACAAATTACAACAATTCCATTGATTTAAGGCTTATAATAGAAAAATAATTTTGATACATCGGTTCAAAAGAAAAATGTATTTATCGATTTTCTTATAATAGGTTCTATACTTAATAATTTGATGAGTATGATCGCTATTGGCATTGAGTCATCAGCTGATAAGCTGGGTGTAGGATTAGTTGATAGTGATGGAAATATCCTTGCCAACAATGTCAGAACTTACAAGCCTGGAATCGGCAAAGGAGTTATTCCGAGAGATGCTGCACAACATCATTCAGATAATGTTCCTGAATTAATCAGGTTGGGGATTGAACAGGCAGGGATAGACAAATCAGAAATTGATATTGTATGTTTCACTCAAGGAAGTGGTATGGGACCTTGTCTTAGGGTTGATGCGGTCGCGGCAAGAACTCTTGCACTGACATTGAAAAAGCCAATTATAGGCGTTAATCATCAAGTTGCTCATGTTGAAATTGGTAGATTAATTGGTAAAATGCATGATCCTGTAGTTCTCTACGTAAGTGGAGGTAATTCACAAGTAATTGCCTTTGCCGAGGGCAGGTACCGAGTATTTGGTGAAACTCTTGATATTCCAATAGGTAATTGTTTAGATGTTTTTGGAAGAGAATTGAAGTTTGATAACTCAAAATTACCAATGGGTGCGGTAGTGGAACAAATGGCATTGAAAGGCAAAAAATATATTGAATTACCTTATGTGGTAAAAGGTATGGATCTTTCCTTCAGTGGGATCCTCACAGCAGCAATCAATAAAGCAAAAGACCCCAATGTAGATATTCATGATCTATGTATGAGTCTACAAGAAACTGTTTTCGCTACAGTTACGGAAGTGACAGAGCGAGCCTTAGCTCATACCGGAAAGGATGAATTATTAGTAACTGGAGGGGTAGCTGCAAATACAAGATTAAAAGAAATGCTAAGTGGAATGGCAGAAAATCACGGAGCTAAATTTGCAGGTCTTCCTGCCGCCACAGCAATAGATAATGGTGCCATGATTGCTTGGTTAGGTATTTTAATGCATCAAAATGGTCATAAACAAAAAATAGAGGATACTTTAGTTAGGCAGCATTTTAGGCCAGAAGAAGTTGAAGTGATTTGGCGAAATTAAAGAATAACAGTTCTTAATAGCTCTATAAGTTAATTCAATTCCCTTTTATTATTTCGAATAGACCTTGTCAATACAATAAATAGCAAAGCAAATATTCCTGAAGCCCATTGAATTGGGTTTTCGTCTGTTTCTGAATTACTATCGTTCGTGGTACTTGAACTATTTTGAATATCTGAAGATGTGCTTGAAGAAGATGAAGTGATAATCCCATTGTTAACAATTGATACAAGTAATTCCTCAAATAATTCCTGATCAGCAGAAATCGCAACTATAGTGTTGACAGATCCGTTTGGGACAATTTTTGTTTGTCCTTCAAGATTTTCGTCTGCAACAACAATTTGTATTGAGTATTCAATCGTTGTTATTACTTGAGGGTTAGTTAGTGCAACTGCGGTCAATTGGTCCCAAAAAAACAATCCAGGAGAAAGGAATTGATAGAGTAAGTCAGCTTCTGGTGTTTGCTTTATCTCCGCTAATTGAGTTTGAAAATCGGTAGTTTGGGGAACGTCATTTGTAGCATCTAAAGGAACAAGAGTGATTGGTATTCCAGATGAGAAAGTTTGATTTGCAGCATAGGGATCGATATATAAATTCCATTCAGCTACTAAATTATCTATATTAGGGTTTTCAATCCCCACATTACCGGCAACATTCACTGCACCACCCATTGAGTGTATTTTGTCAATCTTATTAACAATTGTTGGATCAATTTTCAAAGCTATGGCGACATTGGTAAACGCTCCAAGAGTCACTATCGTAATTGGTTCTACAGTTTCATTTATGATGGACACAATTAATTCACTGGCATTGAGAGTTGATGGCTGCAAATCAGTATTTGGTAGAACTACTCCAAAAAAATTGTTACTAGCATCCCTCCATCCATCAGGAAAGCTATTATCACCAGCGGTTGGAGTTGTTTGACCTGCTGCAACTGGGATATTATCATAACCCAAGTGATCAAGAAGCTTGAGTACATTTGAAACCCCTGCATCAATATATGATAATCCAAGTGAAGCAGTGATTGCTTTGACGGTTACACTTTCATGAGCTAGCAGATAAATAATTGCTCCGAAATCATCAGGAGCTAGATCTGTGTCTATTATTATTGATATATCATTAATTGTTTGAGACTCGGTCTGAGTGCTATGCGACATCACCAATATAACAGATATAATCAAATAGAACGTACTAAATTTCCTTAAATAATGATTGTTTCCCCTCATCAAGAAATATTACCAAGAATGAAATTTTAACTTACTCCTTCAATAATATAAAAAGAATACAAAAAATGAAGAAAAATAAATTTAATACAGTGTACATTGTAAAATCGATCGATCAATAAAGTCATTGATTTTATATTACTAATTAAATCTGAACTAAATCAATGAATATAATTGAACTATCCAAATCTGGGCGAGCTAGTTGTCGAATTTGTAAAATTAAAATTGAGAAAGCGAAGCCTCGACTAGGAGAAGAATATGAATTTTCTATGGGTTCATCAGTTAGAACTGGAGTTCGTTGGTTCCATTTAGATTGTGCAATCTCAAAATCTCCAGATATGGTCATTCAAGCTGAGATTACAATGGAATTACCTGAAGATGTAGCTATAACCATTGAAGAATTAAAGAAACGAGGGATGCAAACAGCATTTGCGGTGAAAGGATTTTCAGACATCAAGGAAGATGGTTCCAAAGTAAATGTGAAAGGAACGATTTTACGTCCTATGTCTAAAAAATTGGATATAGATGAAAATGGGGTGGAACACCAGTCCAGAACCCTTTATATTGTGGAAAACGAAGAAAAAGGGAAATTTGTATTATGGGATGAGCACTGTGATGAAGAAATTGCAAAAGATGATGAAATTGTAGTTATCAATGGATATACGATCATGGGTTCTGATGACAAAATATCAATTCATGTACAATCTGATTCTACACTATTTATTAATCCAACTGATGAAGACCTTGAGACCGGGATACCAAAAATCGAACTATTCTCAAGTAACAGCTGGAAAAAACCAAAAGGTGAGAATTGTAGATTTGAATTTGCAAAATCAGGGCGAGCTGCATGTGCCCACTGTGAAGAGAAGATTAACAAAGCCGAACTAAAAATTGTGAAACCTGAATGGGGTGAAAGTGAAGATAATGGAAGGTTTTTCCCCAGTTCAGTATCATTTCATGTTAGATGTGTTATTGAAGCTGAATTTGGAGATGAAATAATTCATGAAGCAGTAACTCGATTAACACCAGAATTAATTGAAGAAAATAAGGAAGTTCTAGCTGAATTAAAAGATCAATTAGAACCACACAAGGAGCTACAGAAAATATTACTCGAATTATTATAACAATTTGATATTATTCTAATCTATCATCTCTAACGTCAAATTGTGATCTGAATTTAGAAATTAATTTCAAATCAATTTCACAAATTGCATGATTCTCTTCACTATTAGCAATTTCACAAACTGTGTCACCATACGGTGAATAAATGGCAGAATGTCCACCATAAGTATAATCAGGATCACTTCCTACTCGGTTAACACCAATCACATAAGCTTGATTTTCAATTGCTCTGGCTCTCAATAGCGCACTCCAATGATTTACACGTGTTATCGGCCATTCAGCAATCACCAATATAATTCCTGTATTTGAATTCATCATTTTTTGGTACATCATCGGAAAACGCAAATCATAACATATAGATAAACCAAAAATATTTCCTTCTTGATTAATGGTCTTTATTGAGCTACCTTGATTAAATAATTTCTTCTCACCCATTGGTCCGAAAAGATGGATTTTTCTGTATCTTTCCTTCAATCCTTCTTTAGTGATAAAAACGGCTGTATTGCTATAATTGTCCTCAACTTTCTCAGCAATAGATCCGTATATTGTAATATTATATTCTTTAGAAAATGAAATTAGTTTAGCAATAGTTTGTGAATTCTCATCAACAAATGCTGTCTTCTCAATTTCTAATTTATCATATCCCGTCAAAAATAGCTCAGGGAGAACCAACAATGACTCCGCTTTAATTTTTATTGATTTGAGAAATTGATCAATCTTAGCAAAGTTAAGCTCTGAATTACCATATTCAACTGCCATTTGGAAAAGAATGACATTAAGTTTTGATTTTGTCACTGTTCTATTTCGGAATTAAATTAGCTGTTTTTTATTGTAAGGGTTATTTGGTGAAATTTAGCTATATTAGGGTGAAATCCTAAGGAATTTACGTTCATTTCAAGATGGTTCTTTTAAAGAGCGTGAGGTTGTAAGAATTTGTACCAGAGTAGAGAAAATGTATCGTACAGCTGATGAAATTAATCATGCAATAAAAAAATGTATTTATGATTTATTTGAAGTAGCATTGTTTGATGGTAGGATCACTGAAGACGAACAAGCGATTTTGGATCAAGTAAAATTGGATTTCGAAAATTTAGAAAAAACTCTCGTAGATATATTAAAATCAGACCTCGGAGAAGAAGAATTTCAAAGGGTAATGGTTAATTTTCTGAAAGATGCGGTGGAGCATGCGAGTAATGTTGCAAGAGAAGACGATCTAATGACTGAAGATGAAAAATTTCTAATTAGTATAATTCAACAATTTATTGAAGAACTGGGAGCTACAGCATATTAATATTTGAGCTTTTTTCGTTTAATAATTAAAGTCGTTGTCACAATAATCATTGTGAAGGCACCAGTAGTCATATCAAATCCTGAAGTGTCGGAATTGTCTGATTGATTATTTGGATCTGTGGTATCATCTGATGTATTGCCAGTAGAGTCTGCTGGGGTGGTAGTTGATGATGTTTGAGTATTTAATTCAGAAATTGATAAGGTGAAATCGCCAATTCCCCCGTCTATATGGTTTGAAAATACCATTATAAATGCCCAACTGTTTGTTGTACTGTATCCGTCATATTTCACAGGGTAAGAGTTTGTATCTACATATTCTGAGGATTCATCTTGAATGATTGTGGGATAGTATTGACTGTCAAAGAAAAATAAATCGAATTTAGTATCACTATCTCCAGTAAGTTGGAAGTTGTAAAAATCCCCTGACACAACTGAGAGATTAAAATAAAATCTGCCACCTGCTGAATTCGAACTTATGTTTCCGGTATTAGACCCAATTGTTGCAGTCTTAGGAGATTCGACATCACCAGGGGTCGCAGTAATAATTGAAATTGAGGAAAAACTAAAAATTTGAAAAATTATGAAAATTAAAATTATATTGGGTTTTAAACTCATAAAGATAGAATTATTGATCTACTAAATAAATATGATGTGAAGGGGGTTTTCATTTACTATCTTAAATTAAATTTCTTAATATGGATTTAGTAGAGAATAATTTCATTATCATCAATTGATAAAAAGTTACAAGAATCTCTGTTTTAGGGTTACAATTTGTGTTTCATCATCGAAATCAAGAACATTTGCATTCCTTAGCTCAAACAGAGCTTGTCTTACCTGGATGGCAGATATTCCTGAAGCAGTTTTTAAATCGTTTAAGGTGTAGGTTTCAGCATCACCATGGAGCATCAGAAGCAGTCTTACATGTGGCCCACTTTCAAATACCTGCTCCATCAGAACCAAATACACATCTAATAGCTGCATGGCGTTCACACCTTGTGAAGTAGTTTTTGACATCGATT
The DNA here is from genome assembly GCA_021399405.1 of Candidatus Heimdallarchaeota archaeon. Next base: position 17,064 of record JAAFKL010000046.1, read on the forward strand.
CCAACCTACCAACTGTCTCAGCTAATTGGCCTTCTATGTGATCTAATTTTGATTTTGCTTCTGTATATTTACCTTGTAAATCCTCATGGTCTGCTTTCAATTTCGTATATTCAGAATTAGCATCAGAGCGGATATTTTCAACTAATTTTTGAACTTCAGACCAGCTGGACTTCATATCATCCATTGATTTTGTAAATTTTGTTTCTATTGAGCTTAAGTCAGTCATCCCAATTCGTAATTCTCTGAGAGTATTTTTTGTTTTTTGTGCCTAAATCACAAAATTCACTAGTTAATTCAGATCATTTGATTAATTTCGATTGTTTGAAAAAATGAATTGTAATTATAATTTTAGCCATAATCTAAAAAAGTTAACTTTCCAAAATTGATATAATTTCACTTATAATTCTCTGTTGGGATAGAGTTTATATTAGATGAATGTGAAAACAAAGTGAGACTAGGTCGATTTCTCAAACCAGATATGGTTATAAAGAATACACCGAAGGCTGGATCTCGTAAGAGAAAAGGAAGTCCACATACAGTAAATAAGAAAGTTGCGATTTTCTGTTCCTGTATCCGTCGTAACGAACTGCTAGTCAGATTATAATATCTTGATGGATGTTCGCGAATGATCTTGCGATGGTTAAAAAGTATGAAAATCCCATCTTGGTCGGGTCTGCTAACTCGAATGAACCAAGTGGAAGGAAGCATATCTCTCATCAAGGGGACATGTAGTATACTATGCCAGTGTAGCAGCTGGATGATACGGTGACGTTTGTATATTATTTGCTGAACATACAAGAAAGTTAACAATAATAAGTTAACTTTTTCTGATCATAAAGGAGATTATATAATATTGCTGTAAATTCTTAAAATGTGAGTATTTTTAGAAGAGAGGTTTTAGTAGCTGCAAATGTTTCTCTTTTTGCTACATTTCTCCAAGTTATGGTAATGGCTTATCTCGGTATTCATTTGAATTCATTTCAAACCTCAGCCTTGTTAATAGGATTTATTTTTGGAGTTAGGAATTTCATCCAGATATTTTTCCGCATACCAATTGGCGAGTTTTCACAAGTTGTGGGTAGAAAGCCGCTCCTTGTTGTTGCACTGGGATTCTATTCTCTTGCACATTTCATTTTGTACTTATCAACAAATTGGATCTATGATTTAATTGCAACGATCATACTAGGTTTTGGGATGACTTTCTACTATCCATCATTGTTTGCATACATTGGAGATATTGCAGACGAAAGCTATGGTAAAATTAATGGATTCGTTTTTCAAGGTGCAGATGTTGCAATTATTGTTGGAACCTTTATAGTCAAAAAATTTCTTGATAAGGGATCTTTCACTATTGATTCGAAGTATCTTACATATGGATTGATTGATATTGGATCAGTTAGGATTGGATTTAACGATCCTATTGAATTGAATTTAATATTTCTTGGTTCAGCCATTATTGGTGTATTTGGAGTTATAATTAATTCTCTGCTTCTTCGTGAAACATTGTCGGATGAAGAACGTAAGATTGTACCTTCCAAATTGAGAAGTTTAGGGCAGTTTTTTAGAAATTCACACAGATCATTTAAGGAATTGTCTAAGAATCAGAAATTGAGACCTGTCTATCAACTTCAATTTGTTGTTGCCTTTGGAGAATTCTTTTTCCAGTCATTTATAGGATTATTAGTTGTGCTATCACTTGGATATACTGAGGGTGATGTTGCTTACGTTTTATCCCTGGGAACCTTAATACTATTTCCACTTAAGCCATTTTTGGGTTCGATTTCTGATAAGCTTGGCTATCGCAATCCAATTCTTGTCAGTTTGATTTTGAATGGTTTTCTACTAATTCTTATAACGCAAGCAACGCAATTGTGGATGGTAATTGTAATTTTTGCATTTTATATGGCAAACAATATGACTTCATATCTTGCTTGCAACGGTGCTACATCACACAATTCAAAAAATAATCAACGAGGAGTCGCGATGGGAGTATTGGGAGTATATGTTTCAATTGGAAGGACCCTTTCATCTCTATTACTCGGAGTGATTTGGCAAATTATGACAGTTTTGACTGATGATAAAGGAGAGAGTCTGATTGCAGTGTTTATGTTCACTGGAGTTATTTTATTAATTTCATCAATTGTAATGTCACAAAAAATTCCATCTGAGATTGGTGTAGTATCTCTATCAGGTGAATTCGAAATTAATGAATTACATACAGGGGGAAAGTAAATATTTCATTTACATTACTGAGTGAAGTGAATAAATCGTAACGTTAAAACAGTCAACACTCGTATAATTTAAAGAAGCTAGAATTCCGTTTGGAAATGTAATGAGTGGCTATCATGGTAAATTATTGATGTTAGATATGACATCAAAAACAGCATCAAATTTCGAATATCCAAAAGAATGGGAAACAAAATTCATCGGAGGTCGAGGATTTGCGGTGAAATTATTATGGGATAACGTCCCAGCCGGTACCGAGCCTTATAGTCCTGAGAATTGGTTGGTTTTTGCAATTGGCCCCCTCTCTGGATTGATGTTACCGTCTAGTAGTAAAATGATTGTGGCTTCAAAAAGCCCGTTAACTGGTGGATATGGTGATGGAAATCTTGGAACCAGAGCGAGTCCTCAATTAAAACGAGCGGGTTATGATGGAATTATCGTAAAAGGGAAGGCAGATACTCCAACATATGTCGTTGTAAATAATGATAAGATTGAATTCTTGGATGCATCTGAACTCTGGGGCAAAGGAACTTATGATACAGAAGAATATCTAATGGAAAAACATGGAAAGAAATCAGGATTCTTGTCAATTGGTCAAGCTGGAGAAAATCTAGTAAAATATGCCACTGTTCGTAGTCAAGAAGGACGATCTGGAGGTAGACCGGGGATGGGAGCTGTTATGGGGTCAAAAAATCTTAAATCGATTGTAGTTATTGGATCAGGAGATTTCCCTATTGTTGATCGTGAAACCACTAAAAAAATGGGATCAGAGGGTTATAAAGATGTCAAAAAGGCTGATTTTTATCCAGATTGGATGAGAATGGGTACAACCTTAATTCTTGAGTTTCTCCAGGAAACCAGTACTTTACCAGTTAATAATTTCAGTGCAGGTACCTTTGCACAAGCCAAGGAAGTAGATGGAGACAAGTTGGGAGAGACCAAAATTACTCAATATGGATGTCCGCGTTGTAATATGCAATGTGGGATGGTAATCAAAGATGAAGATGGTAATGACTCCGAATTGGATTATGAAAATATCGGGATGTTAGGACCAAACATTGGAATCGGAGACATGCCCAAAGTTGGGGTCTTGAATTATATGGCAGATGATTATGGTCTTGACACTATTTCATTAGGATCCGTATTAGGTATGGCAGCAGAGGCTGGAGAAAATGATGTGTTAGGCGATGAGTACGGTTTTGGGAATTATGAAAAATCTAAAGACCTAATCACAAGATTAACTATGAGATCTGATGATGTAGGAGATCTTCTAGCAGAAGGCACCATGAGAATGGCTACAAAATGGGGTGAACAAGCTAAAAATTGGGCTATACAAGTCAAGGGATTAGAAGCATCAGCTTATAATGCAGGTACGGTTCCAGGGATGGCATTATCCTTCGGTACAAGCCCTATTGGAGCCCATCATAAGGACGCCTGGGTAATCCAATGGGAGATCCAGCACTCAAAACGAGAAGCATATACGGAAGATAAAGCAGCCAAAGTCATCGAACTTCAACGCATTCGAGGTGGAATGTTTGAAAGCCTTGTAACTTGCAGATTCCCCTGGATTGAATTAGGGTATGATTTGGATAACTATCCTAAATTCCTGCAGAAAGTAACTGGAAGAGAAAATTGGAATCTTGATGAGGTATTCGAAGTTGGGGATCGTATTTATTCGTTGATTAGATCTTATTGGGTCAGAGAATTTCATGCCGATGGTAAGACATGGGATAGAACGATGGATCATCCACCTGCAAGATGGTTCAATGAAGGTCTCAAAGATGGAGGTTCATTCACTGGTCAGCATTTGGACAAGGATGACTATGAAGGATTACTTGATCATTATTACAGGCTTAGAAAGTGGGATAATAGAGGGATACCTACAAAAGAAATTATGCATGAGCTTTCTCTTGATAATGAAGCAAATCATTTAGATCAAATTGTGACGCTAAAATAACTCATTTATTTTTGTCTTTCAATTCTTGCATATCGATTATTATTTGATTTAAGGTTAATTGAATTTCATCGAGACGATTATCTCTTTCTATATATGTTCTAATTGCGACTCCTACAATAAATAGTAGATAAATAAAACCACCAACTAGTATAGACATAAGGATCACGGTAGGCTCTCCTCGGCTAAAAATTGTTCCGAGGACCACAATTAATGATGATAACACGATTACCGGAAAATGCTGATTGGATTTTTTGCTCCCTAAAACATTATTTTGTGAATGCGAAATCTCCTCAAAATCTTTAGCATCTACCATAGAGAGAATTAAACCTAAAACAGATATTAATGTGATGTGGAAAAGATGATCTTTTGAAAGAAAATAATTAATTCTTAAAAGGAATATGAAAAACAGTTTCTTATTCAAACAGGTAAATTATTGACCCACAGGGGCATTCCCTTATCAGAAGGTTATTCATTAAATTCATATTAAACAGATATGTAGATTATTTTGGTAAAAATTAAGTTAGTGAGTTCTTTGAAAAGAATTGTAGGTTTTGACCTAAAAGAGATTGAGATTTCAAAACCCACACCACTCAGAGAAATCATAGATTTAAATTTACCAGATGAGCGTATCGTTGTAATAATAAATGAGACTCAAGGTGGAACCATGGATTCGATAATTAATAATGATGATTACGTTATGCTCTCTCCGCTTTTCGGTGGGGGTTAATAACAGTTATTCATAATCTAGCTAAACTTGTACAAACTTATACATTCTAATTTGTAAGACTTGTTTGTATTTATGATTTATCCAAGTTCTAATCCATCGATTTGATTTGCTTTCACTTGCAAGCCACTGTGCTAAAGATTCATATAGTAAATCACAATAATATTAGCTATCATGGTGCACAAAGCATACAAATTTGAATTAAGACCCTCCCAGAGGCAATTGGTTGATCTTATCAAACATGCTGGATGTGCACGTTATTCCTATAACTGGGGATTGGAACAACGAAGTACTCGTTACAAAGCCACAGGAGAGAAACTAGATGCCATTAAGCTGCATAAGGAACTGAATATTCTCAAACAAAGTTCTTTGGTATGGATGTATGAAGTATCTAAATGTGCACCCCAGGAAGCACTTCGTGATCTTGACAAAGCATTTAGCAATTTTTTCAAAGGTATTAAACTCGGAAAAAAAGTTGGTTATCCCAAATTTAAGAAAAAGGGAAGACGTGACTCCTTTCGATTGACTGGCAGCATTAAGGTACTATCGAATAGCAATCTCAATCAATTGGATCAGGTACATCTGCCAAGGATTGGTAGGATTCGCGTCAAAGAGTCAACAATTAATCTTAGAAAGAAATTGATCAATAAAAAGACCAGAATACTGTCAGCATCCGTATCGAGAAGAGCTGATCGCTGGTTTGTATGCTTTACTGTAGAGGAAAGATTGAGCACTGATAATCCACAAAAGTCACGTGGGATCGTCGGTGTTGATCTTGGCTTGAAAGAGCTGGCAGTTCTATCCAATGGTACAGTGATTAGCAATCCCAAGGTTTTGAAAAGAAAGTTAAACAAATTAGGTAGATTAAATCGTAAACTATCAAGAACGCAAAAGGAATCCAATAGGAGAAAGAAGGTGATCAATTCTCTAAGGAGATTGCATTACCGAATTGGGTGCCAACGCTCAGACCTGTTGCACAAACTAACCACATCATTAACCAAAGAATTCTCCATAATTGTGATTGACGATCTCAATGTTGAAGAAATGATGAAGAACAAGAGATTATCTAGAAGTATTGCTGATGTGGGTTGGGGAGAATTTAGACGTCAATTAAACTACAAATCAATGTGGTATGATTCTACACTACTTATTGCAGATCGGTTCTATCCTTCATCAAAGCTCTGCTCTAATTGTGGGTGGAAAGATACTCAGTTACAATTATCGGATCGGGTGTTTAGATGCCAGAGTTGTGGTCTAAATATAGATCGTGATCTGAATGCAGCATTGAATCTGCAAAAGTATCCAGTTGATAACTTGGAAGAATACCTGTATGATTTGTATCTGAGTATCCCAGATAATGATTTTTTGAACGTCGCGGTGAGTTACCACGAGACGTTAAACTCCCGAGTGAGGTCGTGTCAGACACCTGTATTGGTGCATCAGACCAATGATCCGGGAAGGGAAGATGGATATAACCTCTAGTTTTGTCTAGACTTATTCAAGTTCTGAGTAACGGTTAATATTAATTAATACCAAAAGCAGTTTTTAGCTTTCCAAAGAAACTTAGATTTTCATATTCCTTTGATAACCCTTCTAAAACGTCCATAACGGTTAAAACCCCAAGGAGTTTCTTATCACCGTCAACGACAGGAAGCATAGTTGCATCAAGTTCCTGCATCATTTCATGAGCGTCTTTTAATGAAGTAGTAGTTCGAACAGGTGGTGGAGCATACATGACATCTTTAGCTGTAACTGTTTTTGGATCACCATCAACAGCTAATACTTTAGAAACAATGTCAAAATCATCCAGAGCACCCAACACAGTATCATCCTCATCCAATACAACAGCATCGGGAATCCCAGCCTTTGCAATTGCCTGAGCCACCTCATAAATTGTGTCTGATCCTTTTACAATTACGAAATCGTCCTCTATTTCGACATCACTTACAAACATTATATTGAATTATCGATTTATTAATAAAAAGATCTTGTGTACTTTATTGACCCTATCAGCAATATTTCTTTAATTTTTAATCGATAATCAACTGACTTTAATTCCGCATTCAGTACAAAATTCAGAGTTAAGTAATATTCCAGACCCACATCCCGGACAAAATTTTGGTGATGGTCGTTGATAATATTGAGTATCCAATGTTTGTTTTTGGCTCGATTTTGATTTGTAATTCCGATTTCGAGACGACGAAAAACTGGATTTTTTATTTTCTCGGACTGCATATGCAATTATTCCGATAACAAACATCAATACCAAAAGTCCTAAAACACCAGTAGAGGCACCTATAAATATGAAAAAGAAAATTCCAAGCATAATTAGACCTCCACTTCCACCACTATGTCTAGAACCATAATATCCTCGAGTATAGCCTCGACTATATCGCATGTGATGGCGATGATTTGTTCGAAATCCTCTTGAATGACCCCCTAACCTAACGCCCCCTCCTAAGCTACCTCGCATTCCTCCACCCCGTCTCATGATAAATACACAATAGAATTATATGTAAATCATTTATTTAAAGGATTCTTACAATATCTAACGATTAATACAAATCTTTGCTTAGGATGATTTCACTTTAGTTCCACACTCTGTACAAAATGCAGAATTGGGTAAAACACCCGATCCACATGCTGTACAGAATTTTGCCTGTGGTCTCTGATTATACTTATTTTGAGGTGAGGATGTTGAAGATGTACTGGAATTGTAATACTGTTTTTGAGCGTATTCTTCAGCCGTTTGTGGTGTTTTAGCAGCTTTAGCTTTCTTGGATTTGCGGTAGCGTTGAATTAATAATACAGCACCGACAATGATGGCTGTCTCTACTAAAAATATTACACCAAAGCTAAATCTCGGATTTTCCAAATACTGGAATGTGACATCATTATTTGACGGATTATATAGTACAATGTACTCTTCATCGATACTCGATTCTGAGAAGCTCCCAGTGATAGACCTTTCTGTGCTTGAAATATCATGGACCCTTGAATTAACATCAAATGATACTTGTACTGTTGATGCTGTTGAAAATGCAAGGTTATTAAAAATAAAATAATAATCAGTTGATTTTGCTGCATCAAAAATATGCGTGAAACTTCTAGATGGATTGAATGCTGTGCCTTTATCTTCCCCTTCTTTCCATTTGTCAAAATTTGTATTGTCTTCAACAATCCAAAATTCTAATTCAGCGGTTGAAGACCAAGTAATATTCACCGTAGAACCTTTGACCAGATAGAAGCCCCAAAATTCAAAATGCTGGCTTAAAATATTATCTTGCTCATTGACTTGTCGATTAACTGTCGTAGACAATACTATTGGTCGAGAATCTAGAAAATGAGTTTCAATAATACCACTGGCATCTTTGACTTCTACACCACTGCGCCAAAACTGACTAGGATGAAACGATCTAGTCTCACCAGGCCCCAAGTTCACACTATGAGTATTTGGGTTAGATAGAGCAAATGTTGTAATTAGGACTGCGACCAGTAGGAAGATAAAAATGAATATTATTATCCCTATTATCGCTCCGCCACGATTATGTCCATAATAATAGCCCCCTCCGTATCTATATCCTCTTCTATAACGATGATGATGTCTCCGATTAGTTCTATATCCTCGAGAACGACTACCTCCTCGACTACCACCCCGACTGCCGCCTCTGCTACCACCTCGACTACCTCCTCCTCTTCTCATTCGATAAACACTGACTAAAGATATAATTTTAGGTTATTAAAGATATTTCATTTTAAGAGATTACATTGAATCTACTGACAAATCATAGTGATCAATCGTTCCTTCTTTAAAGAAATCTAATTTTTGACCAAAAAATTGCTTAATCACATCAGATACGAAATTATCAATGGTATTTCCTAACTCGACTTGCTCCTCATCAGTTGCACCTACTGTTTCCTCGGTATTAATTTTGAATTGCTGATATAATAAATAGGTATCAAGAATTTGTTTTGTGATATTTTGAATGACTTTTGGCTTTTTCAAAAGAGGGGATGAGTTTGGTAATAATAATGAAACTACGAAGTCATCTTCTTGATTTAATATCCAAGTTGAGCATGTGGTCTTGAACTCGAGTAATCTATGTTTTCCATCTTCACTACCATCACAGGCTTTTTCTGTTCCAGTAGTAGATTTTGTGACAGTTAAGATTGCAGTAATTAACCCCCCAATCAATTGTGGATCGCTATCAATACAACTATCAGCATATTTTCTACTGAGAATTACCATCCCTGTTCTGTGGATAACATAAGCTTGTGTAACAAAATTTGAAATTGTTAAATTCTCTAATTTTTTAACCAATTACTCCCACTACTTTTGCTACTAACCCATTTTAAATAAATATACAGGTAAAATCATGCAAGATATTGGTAGTTGTAAAGATATTGATCTACACCAATCCACGTTCATCTTTTAATCTAATAGGTTGTCTAAAATATTATGTTGACTCCCCACTGTACAGCGATGTAAATTATTGATTCTGAGATTGACTATACAATTGATCTTGATTCCATTTTTTACACCGAGTTACTCAATTACTGACCTAAATTAAAAAGAAAAAATGGATACGATGATCATAAATATAAAATCCATCTGAAATATGAAGAAGTTGAGCAATTATTTTCGAAAAGAGATTGTTTCATTCTTTATTGTTCAGTTATTTGCGGTATTTGCACTTAGTATTTTTGGTGCTTACCTTCCCATTGCTCTCAATAATCTTACAGCAACAGCACTAATAATTGGAGTGGTATTCACTTCTAGAAATATATTGCA
>JAAFKL010000314.1 GCA_021399405.1 Candidatus Heimdallarchaeota archaeon
AATTATTTAACAATTCTACTTATTTTCTATTATATGATTCAATTCTCCATGGACATAATTAGCAAGATCCAAAGTGATCCATCGTTTAGCGTTTTCAACCATGGAATTAAAGAGACAGAAACAGATGTATTTACTCCAGGAATTAGTAGTCTAGTTATGTTTATTATTTGGTTTGCAGTAATCATTACTCGAGATTTGTACTTAGGGACTGAGAACTTGCCATATTTCAGAATAAATTATCCGGTGTACATAAATGATTTCTTACAAATTATGGGGATGGTCTTAGTGTTCCTTGGAGTCATTTTAGCCAATTGGTCAAGGATTATAAGGGGGATGCATTCCCCAAATTGGGGTTTTAAGAAATCAACTTTATTATTAACAACTGGACCATATCGGTATATAAGACATCCATCTTATACATTTTACATTCTTGTTACTTCAGGATTAGCAATTTTAACACAAATTTGGTTTGTGTATCTACTAATCTTTGGAGTTTCTAAATATTCAAACGTTGTTAAAATAGAAGAAAAAATGTTAATTTTACAGTTTGGGGATGAATACAAGAAATATCAATCAAGAACTAAAAAATTCATCCCGTTAATTTGGTAGTTTTCATATTCACGACGCATAAGAAAAATCCAAATGTTAATTTTTTTCTAAATCAGACTTCTCTACTTGTAACTTTTATAAGCTATTCTTCAAGAACCACCATGTTAGCCCTTGAGTGTAGTTCTACTTCTTGACCTAATTGATACGGGTAAGTATAATGAGGCATGGGTAGAACTTGAAACGTTGGAATATCCCGAAAATTTAGAAGGTGAATTCTGGAGAATACATATTTCATGGTATAAACTACATTCCAAGGAAGCTATTACAATAGCAGAAAAAGCAATTATCTTGGCTGAAAAGAACAATCAACCTATTTGGAAATTAATGTATTACCTTTCTGGCTCTATAGCATTAATTATGTTAAGGGAATATGATCGAGCTCTTGAATGGGTAGATAAACTAGAGGATTTACTGGATCAAGTTAAGGGAACAGCCGAGTATGAAGAGAAAGAATCAGAGATTCAAAATATGTATCTTGCAGTTAAGGCATATATCCATCTTAAAGGTGGATTACTTGACGACAGCATAGATCTTTTTGAACAGGCAGTTGCTATTGGAGAAAAACAAGAATCAACATGGGGCGGATTCAATACTATCAGATCAATCGGATATTCAACGTTAGGTAATGCATATCTGCTAAAAGGTAGATTTGATGAAGCACTCGAAGTGTTCAAAAAACGATTGGCTCTAGCATATGAAATGAAAAATTTAATTTTTATCTGGAGAAGCCAGCAACAAATCACTGAGGTCTATTGGAAAACAAATCAATATTTTGATGCATATCATAATTTAAAGATTGTACTTGCCAAGTATGATGATTTTAAGGATGCTAAAGAATTTATATGGCGACACAAAGTTCAATCACTATTCAAATTAATCATTTTAGGGTTAAAAATGTCTAATCCTAAAGAAGCTAAGGAATATTATCAGAGATTAGAAGAAATCACTGATGAACAAGGGCCTGTAGGTTATCCTTACAGTTTGAAGATTTCTGAAGCTTTAATTTTGAAATATAGCACTAAGTTAAGAGACAAGGTTGCAGCATTAGATATTCTGATTGAGATTAACGATGAAATTGATAAATCAAAACTATATGTCAGCGACGGAGTAGTCGATGATAATATTCCATTGATTACATTACTTAATCTTTACGATCTTTATCTTTGGGAGCTAAAATCTACTGAAAATGAAGCAGTGGTAGGAGAAATCGATGAACTATCCTCTAAATTAATTTTTATCGCTTTATCTTACAATTCTTATCCGATACTTGGGGAAGCAATACTTTTGGATGCTCGTTACAACAGAATAACTACTAATCTGAAGTATTCTAAAGAGTTGTATGAACGAGCAATCAGCTTATCCCGTGAACAAGGATTAGGTGAAATCGCTGAGCAGGCCGAAACGGAACTAACATCTTTAGAAACTGAAATGAGTAACTGGTCATCGATTATCGATCTTGCTACGATAGAAGAAACAGATGGTCAAGATCTTGAAGACACATCTAAGCAATTAATGAATTATAAATTTCTGTTGAACCCTGTAAAATTATCAATTGTGAAAATATTGATAAACCACAACCAATTCGCTTCCGCCGAATTAAGGTCTATGTTGGGCATATCCTGGGGTAAATTTTCTACACATGTTGATTCGTTAATCAAGGAGGGGTTAATCACCTCAGAAAAAGAATTTGTCGATAATAAACCCCGAACATTATTATTTATCGAACAAAAGGGCCGTACCTACTTTCAAGAATTAAAGGGTGTTTTGAAAAAGACTATTTATACAATTTAATAATATTATATGTTAAAGTTTTACTACAGCCTTTCGATTTCAGAAACAGATAATTCGTGCTCGTGAGGGCAATCACATACATCGGGTTTCACTCGATGGAAAATACCACCGATAATGAATTTGTTGTAAGATTCTCTTATATCAACACTACCATCACATTTCCATAAATCTATGCTGAGTGATTCAAATATATCAAAACACGAGATACATAATTCACAAGACACAATGACGTCAATATTATAATCATCAAGATATAATGCTAATTTGCAGTTACTATCATCATCAGGGAAATTTGGGACCACTTCAATGATTTCTTTACCTGTATCATAGATCAAATACGATTTTGCGTTACCCAATACCCTTTCAAGTTTACTATCCAAAGTGGCTTCTTTATCAGCAGATGGAAAACAGATTCTCATTTTTTTTCTTTACCTCTCGTAGAAATACTAGATAATTGTACTTCACATTGTGAAAGACAACAACACGTTTCTATTAATATAACATTGTCAACTATTAGTTATTAACATTGTGTTTATGATTAATATTCACTAATATAATCTTAGAATTTACAGTGCATTAAACTATCGAGAAGAGAAGTTCTAGATAAGATAAACCTCATTTAGTAACAGGATTAATTTATATGAAATTTATTTATTTTTATTAAATTTTAATTAGTGATTTACATAAATTTTGAATAATTTAGGAGTGAGTAAGTTAATTGTCTTTTTTGTGATTAGATCCTGAGCAACCTTCATTAAGCATTGATAATTGCTCATTTCTATATTTGTCGATTATTTCATCAACTTCTTGAATTGGGGTTTTGAAAACTGCTATACCAGCGTCAGAAAATTTGTCAATTGCTTTTTGACCCATTCCGCCTGCAATAATAATATTTACACCTTTCAATCGTAAGAAATCAGTTGGATTAACTGTTCCTCCAAAATGATCTGATGTATTTTTCAAAACAAAATCCTTTGTCGGATCATCAATATCTTCAATAATATAATATTGTGGGGATCTCCCAAAATGAGATGAAGGAATTGATTTCCTTTCATTGGCCAATTTTATAGGAATTGCTATCGTCGTCATAATTTCACCTTTACCAAATACATTACAAGAAGATCATTTTATCAGCATCATAGAGATCATCTATGTAAGCACCAATTGTCAATATTTTATCAACAATATCGATAAAGTCCTCTTTTTCTAAATTATCTATATCTGCCATTAAAGAACAAAGAGTAATAGTAACATCACCATATTCTTTCAAATCAGCAAGTATTTCATACCAACAATTGACTTGTCGAGTTTCAATCCCTTTTTTCAAAGATTCACCATATCCTTCAACAGGGCTTTGGATATAAGAAAGATCTTTGTATCGATCTTTTCTAAATGCCCAAACGGCAGAATCCATAACGAAGATTTTTACCTTCATGTCAAATGATACTGCACCAGTTACAATTGTAGATAATGATGCTAGCTTGTTCAGAGACCCTTCTTGTAGTAAAATTGACAAAAATACCATAATAATAACCTCACATTACACAAAGTTTTCTTGATTTGTCATTCCATTTGACAATCCAGTACCAGAATGCCATAATTAGCAAGAGAATTGCATAAGCACCAGCATATCCGAATTGTTCAGGAAGGAAATTAGTATCTTGATCTGGTAAAGCTTCAAAGAAGTCTTCCTTGAGATATTTTGTTGTGACTGGAAGCATAATTAACATTCCAACAACTGAAAACATTAGCTTTACTTGACCTTCACCAGCTCTCCAAATTGATCCAACACAGCAACCTCCAGCTAAGGTCATACCAAAGCCAAAAATTGTTCCACCGATGATTGCAGCTAACCAGAAATGACCAAATACAAACATTGGTTCTCTAGTAGCATCAACGAATTTCATAGTACCAATTCCAGCAATACCAACTAATATGCCTGCCATCACTGCAAGTGCCGGTTCAGAGTCTCCACTCATAAATGGTTCACGAAGTGCACGTACAATGCAAAATCTTGATCTTTGTAGAATGATACCAATTAATAATCCAACGATTGTAAATCCAATCAGAATTTTTTCTGCTGGGATGTCTACATCGTAAAGTGAAACGATGTAAAAAGCAACAACAACTAGTAGAAAACCCAATATTGGTTGAATGAATCTTTTATCAGATCCAAGTTTCAAAGTCATTGATTTACCAGTACTAATTCCTGGGAATTTATCAATTTCAAATACTAACCATCGTACTGCAATGTAAACACCTATTACTAATCCCAGTGTAAATATTAATGCACCACCAGATAAGGCAGCCCATCCACTGAAGAAACTACCTAATGTACATCCAAGTCCAAGGTTTGCACCTATACCCATGAATGCACCACCAATGAGACCTTTCATTAATTCCCCAAATGGTGGAATTCTAAGGTTGTATTGCTTAGCAAACAGTGCTGCTGCCATTGATCCCATGAATGTCAAAATACCTAGCATGGCATATCTGTTATCTATTATCTTTTGGGTTTCCCAGCCAAATATATTTTGGCCAATATTGGTAACACCACCAGATTGTCCCCATGGCGAAGCGAAAATTGTTAGTACAATACTTAATACAGCTAGTAGTATACTTCCAACCCACATAGGCCACGATTTTCCAAAGAATTTATCGTAGAGTCCTGTAAAAACTCCTTTTTCATTGTTTTCAGTCATTTTTTTTCCCTTTTATCCTTTCTTTATGAAAAATATGTACTTTCCGCCCTCTTCGTTTGAATCTAAGAGTTCGTTTTTGGTCCGATTGCACCATTTTGGTACATCTTCCACTGATCCAGGATCGGTACCAATCATTTTCAGTACCTGTCCGGTATCCAACTTATCAATTGTCTTTGACAGTTTTAGAACTGGCATAGGACATGATAATCCAGAGCAATCAAGTTCTTGATCGACTTGCATGTTATGATATATAGCCAATATGCTATTATTAATATTGTGTTATTAACTAAATAATTACAATCGTATTTTTCATTTTTTATATCATTTTCGCAATTAATCAAAAGATAATTAATCGATCTTACATTATTTACAATTTATTTTGGACTATTAACCAATTATTAAGAATATTTTCATTAATTATCCATTTATCAAATATCTATTTAAATTTAACTCAAGGTTAACAGCATACATTAAATTTTAATCAATTTGAAAACATTATTTGCAAATAAATCGACGATTCACCATTACTGTCAATTTTCCAGTATTGGTGACAATTTATTCGTTGTGACAAGTCCTTTCTCAATTAATGAATCAAAATATTTTACCACCAAGTATTTATCTAAATTGAGTAATCGAGAAGCAGTTCTAACACTTAATCCAGTAAAATTTACCATTCCTCTCAATATCATTCGTTCATTAAATTTCAAATCTTTTGCATTGACTAAATCATTATTCAATATCTGCAATAAATCATTTTTTTGATCGAACAACTCCATCAACTCTTTTTCTATAGAATTGATCCTAGCATTAATTTTCTCTACTTGACCACTAATATTGGATATTTTTTTGACGTCAATAATTTTTGATGATGTCGAATTTGTATTCAATATGTATCGGGGATTCTTGCTAAGCGGTGGCAAAGTCGAAAAACTAGAGACAGTACCATCTTTATCAATTTGGAAGACCTGGCTATGAATAAAATTGGGAAATATATTGTAGAACAAACCTAGTTTTTGATTGATCTTAAACAAATTCCCGCTTGTTTTACCTGAAATTACTCCTGATATATCATCAGTCTCGGTGATAATTGGTCCAATATTTGAGATATCACCCTGTAAACTTTTCAAATGCCTATGAACTGCGGTTGGAGATATGTTTAAAATTGAGGACAATCTATTTCCATAGTTAGGCTCACATGAAATCAAATGAAGAAGTTTACGACGGGTAGGATTGTCAATAATATCTAAAAACGGATTATTAAGATCACATGTATTAGTACTCATTATTGACTCACCTAATTGTATTTATTCAAATTTTTACTTCAATTAGAAGGAAAGTGTTCTCCTTCCCATTACTATTTCGACTAAACCTGCTGCACCACCGATTTCCGCAATGTCAATTAAGTTATCCCCGGTAATGTGCCTATGTAAACAGCACGGACCACATAATTTTATGATCCCTCCTAATTCGGTGAAGTGTCCAAAAAGTTCCAACATTGAAGGCATACCTTCTTGTTTTTCCATTTTTTCCACTGCCCCTTTAACTGCAAGGTTTACGGCACCTGCCATTAAAAATACAGTAGTCTCAATATCCATTGCTAACGAAGCATTTGCAACGATAAATGGGGTAAGGCTCTTCTCTGGGTTTTCTGGACCATGAGTGCTGACAATTAATAGTTTTTCATCATTATCGGACATTTTTTTTTCTCCTTATATTTCTATTACTATTGGTTCTGGATCTGGTTCTGTTGGAAGTAATTCAATAATTCCAGAGTCTATTGAATCCACTAGCTCTTTTTCCATTTCATTGACCCAAAGAGCAATAGGCCTATACATTGCATGCCCCATTTTGGAGAATGGTAGCATTAAAAGTAATTCGATGGCAATTATTATGTGTATAATAAGGGTCCAATGGGCCCAATCTGGTAGTTGAGATTCGGGTACATAGACAAAGTATGTAACAACATATCCTGAGACTCCAGTGGCCCATAAAAGCCAAAGAAATAAATAATCAGTGTATGTTGAATTTGAATAATAAGTTTCATCTTTTTTATATCGCTTGTATAATGCAATTGATGTACCATAGATAAGTAGTATTCCACTTATTATCCCTAACATTCGGATGGGATGGTAAATGGGGACCGCGGCATTAGGTTCATTTAAAAGTAAGTCTTTTACCACGTAATTTAATCCAGTAGCTGCGAGTAATCCCATAAAGCCCCAGAAAATAGTCATGTGGACTACCCATCGACTTGTAGGGGTATATTTTGTCTCGACACCTGTATTGAAGGTTTTTTGTTTAATCACTTCACCAGTGAATATTTTCAACAAACTACTGAATGCAATTTTAATTCTGGATTTGCGTGAGACTTGATCCATGATATACTTTCTCTGTCTCAGTGGACTATTTTTGGAGTAGAATCGATACATCCTGAACATATTGATAAACACGATAAGCATTAGTACTCCAGCAGCAATCATTCCAACATAATGAATTGCATCATAATAATCATGTCCAAGCATCAAAATCTCATTGTGCCCAATCGGATCATTCTTGTCTATAAAGATGGCAAAAACGGCCATCACAAGACCAAAGATTAGCAAGCCCAAAGTAGTTAACTTAGGATGTTTGTAAGTAAATGATCCTATTTTAGTCACGTCATACTCTGCAATTGCATATCTTCGAGCAGCAGCCATGAATTCACCAGGATTCGCTTCACGAGGACAAGAATCACTACATTCACCACAATAATAACACGTCCATAACTCCTTAGAAGCAAGTAATTTATCTTTTTGCCCAAGTTGAGCCAATCGGATTAGTTGACGTGGGAATTGTGCGTTTTCTTCAACAATTGGACAGGAGGCAGTACATGTTCCACAATTGAAACACGCGCTAACATCAAATGCCCCATAGTTTTGAAGCTCATTAATCATGTTTGGTTGAATTTTCATTGTCATAATCATCATCTCGCAAAATTAAATTCGGGATATTCGCCCCTCTTATTAACAAGAACCAATGATCCCCATTTCATGAGTGCCATGAAAGCGTACCAGACTGAATGAGATGGATAATCTACCTTTTCAGTAACCATTGGTACAGTTACGTTATCACCAATTTCTTTGATTGCTTTCTCGACTTCCTTAATTACTGCCGAATTATATTTCCTAATTCGATTTAACTCATCACTTGGTTTCCCAAATTGTGCTTTGAAAGCTTTAAGAGCTTCCTTGTGGTATGTTACTTTCTTTC
>JAAFKL010000315.1 GCA_021399405.1 Candidatus Heimdallarchaeota archaeon
TATGATGTTAATGAATTGGGACAAATTATTTCTTTCCTAACACGAACTGACAAACTTAATTGGGAGGCTTTAGAAAGAATTTACATTCACGTTTACGAGAGTGTCCAATCTTTAATGGATGGATCAATTCAGACCGATCCGGATGAATTTTTAGATGCTGCATATATAGTTGCTCGAGCGTATGAAGAGATTGGTAATTATCCAATGGGATTAGAATTACTCAAATATATCACTATTGTCGCTGCTATGAATCAACGTTTCTATCTCGAAACCAGTTGTAAAATCAGAATTGCAGTCATCTACAAAAATTATTTTCCTCCTGAAGGTGGATTTATTCTCGAAGCTCTCTCAACAATTGCAGATGTCCATTTACATGAGTCTTCAAAACCAGATAAAGAAATATATTATTGTCTCATGGGTCATGGACATGCCTTAGATAGTAATCACGAAACAGCCTTGGATTATTATAAACAGGCTATAACAGAGGCTGGTATTAATATCAGCTCCCCTATTTGGATTGCGGAGGCGTACAAATACATGGGCGAGTTAGCACAGAATGATAGTTTCTATACTGAAGCAGCACGCCTCTATCTAACTGCCGCAACAATTGCTTTCTCTGAGGGTGATGTGACGGTAGCAGATACCTACCGGGATATGGCAGCAGGATCAGAAATCGCTGTAACCGATATTTTCATTAAATCAGCATTAGCCCTAAGAATGGAACATAATGAGGTTGATGCAGAATACCGCGCATGGATGTCACTTCGTTATTTAATTAGGTCATTTAAACATGCTTCTCGAAAATCTATGGATTATTTCACAGTACAGAGCTATAGTACCCTAGAAGAGGCTTCTTTAATTCTAAAGATACCGGGAAAATCTCGTAAGAATTTAGCCACGATTACTAAAATTAAACACTTTTTAACCGATCTAGAACGCAAGTCCATCCCTTCTGAAAAGGAGGAAAATCGCTTGGATGAATTGGAAGAGATAATTGCAGAAAATATTGCAATCCCTCCACCAACGTTCTTACTGCTAACTTTAGATGGTCAACTTGTATTAATGGGTAAAATCGATCAAGATAAATGGCATGAGAGTGAAATAAAAGGTGTAATTTTAGGAGGAATATTGGTGGCAATTATGTCATTAATCAAAGAAGTATCTGGAAAAACTTCATTACGAACTATTGACGCTGGTAATTTTAAAATTATGATTGAAAGATCAGATGCCGGTGTTTCAGTTCTTCTATTAGATCGAGATGATGCAGAGTTTAGGGCAAAACTTCAGAAAACTATGAGAATTGTGGATAGGAATTTCAGCAATGCCTTAAAAAATTGGAAGGGAAAGATATCTACATTCAATCCATTGAAACGAAGAATTGCAAAAATAATATCAGAACATTATGAATAAAGGTCTAATTAATCAAAATAGGTAAAATCATCAAATAGAAGGTTTTCAGCTTTTCTTCTGTAAGCAATAAAATACTCGAGTAAATCACTTATCGTAACATCGAGAATTAATGCTGTATAATCGATTAAAGTTTGCAGAATAACCTCACCAAAGGTTTGGATAGATATATAATAAGCCTCATTGAATTTATACATCCCAAGTAGTTTGTTCCAAGCTTCTAATCCAAATGTACGGATAATATAATATTTGTAATGAAAAATCACTCTATAATCTTCGTAATAATGATAATCTAAATCATTCTTGTAATCAAATTTTTTCAAGTTATTCCTATTAATTTTCGAATTTTCGCATGTTGACTCTACCATTTTGATGCCTCGCTGTGAATTGTGATATGTTCTAAATTAGAGATGAATTATCATATTCAACCTATACTATCTATTGATCTCGCAAGTCATAAGAGTCTGCGTAGCTTATGCAACATTACAGACATCAGATAAAACCAATGCGATTCAGGAAAAAAATCATTGTTTCTGTTCCTCAAAGCAAAAACAAATTGTATGTCTATCCAAATTAGCAATCAGTAAGATGGAAGAGGATGCCGATGACAAATCTTCTGAGAAAGAACTGGTGCCACGGGGATGGTTCGAGAAACCTCAGGATTATCGATTATTCGACTATATTTTAGATAATATAGGTTTTATTATTGATGATCTTAAAGATAAAAGTCGTATTCTTGCTTTGGGAGCGAGTGTATCTGATGGAGGGAATTACAAAGGTGCAGTCAGAGCAACTGGTTATTTTCGTGCCCAAGATGATTTGTTTTGTCGAGGTGTTAGTGTAATTGGTCGTTCAAATTTTCGGGGATTAGTGATTGTAGATGGTGATTCCATGGTTCTTGGTCGTTCAACATTTGAAAACCACACTATTTTTGGGGGTAAAACCGAAATCGCAGGAAATGCCGTGTTCGATACCCATATACTCTCTTCTGGTAAATTAATCTTAAGTGGGGATGTATCTGTGCAAGGGAATGTTTACTCAGATAGTCCAATAACTCTCAAGGGTAAGGTCGGATTTACGAGTTTACGTTCTTCATCAATCATATATGCTACTGCACAAATTAGGGGTAGTGGTGAAATATACGCAGAGGAATTTGTCCTAACAAAAGGAGGAGGTGAGATTGGAAATATAACCGCAAAATTTGTTTCAATAGGATTTAAGGATAAAATTACTGCTAGAAGATATCATGGTAAATTAGGTGATCGGAGGAACTTCATCAATCCAATTGTTCTGCTCAAATATATAAAAAACACTTTGAATCATGCTTTATTCCGTCCTAAGGGTTCTAGAATTCTTATTGTTAATGGTGATGTCAAAGGAGAGGAAGTTTACTTATCAAATTGTGTTGTTAAAGGTAATGTCAAGGGAAACAATATAGAAATTGGTCCAAATGTTGAGATAGCTGGATTAATTGAATATTCAGACAATCTAAAAATTACTTCAAAAACAGAAAATAAATATAAATCAAAGCAAATTGAAGCTAGCGAGGAGAATTAGTGACACATTTAGGATTTTCTTAT
This sequence comes from Candidatus Heimdallarchaeota archaeon, assembly GCA_021399405.1. The sequence continues at coordinate 2,988 of JAAFKL010000315.1, forward strand.
GAATTACAAGGGCAATTCATAATATTTTATCGTCATGGTCTGAAAATAAAACAAATTAAAGGTTTGGAAGCCCAAAAATTTATTGAATTTACACAGGTACAATCAGATGAAAACATACAAATCCAAATCGCAAAATTAACTGGTAATTACAAAAGAGGAAATGAAAGAAAGGCACGAAACCATCCAAGA
>JAAFKL010000316.1 GCA_021399405.1 Candidatus Heimdallarchaeota archaeon
TACGAGAATGTCATTGAAGATAATAAATATGGAATATACATAATCGGTGGGTTACAGGATACAAACAATATACATGATAATATTTTATTGCTTAACGGATTTTTTATTACTGAATCTGTTGCTGATTCTTCGAATTGGTATTTCTATCATAATATAAGATCTTTAGATTCAAATACAGTAAATGGGAAACCTGTAGGATACTTTAATCACACATCAGGTTTAACAATCTCAACCAATGATTACGGTCAGATAATATTAATTAATGCATCACAAACAGTAATTGAGAATCAAAATATTCTTTCCGGATCGATTGGTATTGAAATCGAGCATAGTGATCATGTTGAGATCAGAAACAGCGTTTTCCAAAATAATACAGAAGGGATAGGAATTTATTATAGTTCGAATATTACAGTCTCAAACAATATTATTGATGGCGGAACAGAAACTGGTGTAAATATATTAAAATCATCAGATGTCAATATAACAGGAAATGATATTTCTCATTACCAGGAGGGAATTCATTCCATAGAAAATGATAACTCCGAAATAACTAATAATACCATCCATAATAATGGAAATGATGGAGTATCTATCTCCACGTCGACAAATATGATAATCAATCGGAATTTTGTACATACTAATGGTTATGGTAGTACTTATGCTCCTACCCCTTTATCCGGATTACAATTGAATTTTGAGGTTGAGAGCCCCACTAATTTAGAGAATAATGGTTTGTATTGTGATCAGATAACAAATACAGACATTCATTCTAATACTTTCTATAATAATCAAGGATATGGATTCTATGGGGAATTCTCATGTAATGGTGATTTATACAACAATGATTTTATTGACAATAACAGAACCGAAAAATTACATCCTAATTCAACCAATAATTTCAAAATTCCCGAATCAAGTTCTCATGATATAATTTCAACTCACGATACTCCTCAAATCTATGTTTGGCATAATGATACGATAATTGAGAATTACTTCAGTGATGCTGATTTTGAGGATATGGACGGAGATGAGTTGGGAGATATACCATACGAGCTTCAAGACGATCAATTCGGAAACCTACTCGAAACATTATCGGTAACTAATCCGTATGGATGGCATCACGCAATTTCTAAACCGAAAATTACTAAAGCAATATTCCTTCCTGAAGGGGGAATAACCGTTTTCTGGGATAAATCTGAAGATACTCTTCAACACGATTTAGTTTACACCATTGCCCTAAGATTGATGAAAAATAATTTAGAAGCAAAATCTCCAACTAGTATAAGTGTTACAAATCCTGAAATAAAGAATATAGAAGGAACAATAGATATTACTAACATACCAAATTTATTTTATTATTTGGAGGTATACGCTGAAGATTCGGATGGTATTAGATCTGAATCCTCTTACATGACAATAGAGCTTTCTGAAATAATTTCAGGTACTTACGTACCTGTATCAGAAAAAACTTCTTCAAATACTGGAGAGTTCACCCCGTCCCCAACAACAACTATAGATGCAACTACTGTTTCTAATTCATCAATTTCTGATGGTGGTGTCAATGCTGATGATCAGGACGATAGAAGTATAGCTGGATTCCTCCTCATCGAATCCTTGGTGTTTTTTACACTGATAATCTCCTTAAATATTTTATTTAGAAGAAGAGTTGAATAAACTCCATACATGTGATCTATAGTCTTATTTTAGCTTCGAATATTTACATTCGATCCAAATGAACCATTTTAGTCAGATCTAATTTATTATCAATTTCTGATTCATCTATCAATCCCTCAGAGAGTACGACTTCTCTAATCGTCTTTCCCTCTTTAAAGGCCTTTTTAGCAATATATGCCGCTTTGTCATAACCAATATCTTTGGTTAGAGCAGTGACAAGCATAAGTGATTGATTTACAAGATCTGTAATTCGATCCTCGTTAGCTTGTATTCCACTTACACAATTTTTTCCGAAAGATTCCATACCATTGGATAGAATTTGAATATTTTCTAATATATTGCTGATGATCATTGGCTTCATCAAGTTCAATTCTAAAACTCCCCACGAACCACCCATTGTAATCGCTGTGTCATTCCCAACTACTTGGGCACCAACTTGCACTAACATTTCATTTTGGGTAGGATTAATTTTACCAGGCATTATTGATGATCCCGGTTCATTTTCAGGTAAACTGATTTCACCCAATCCACATCTTGGTCCAGATGCCAACCAGCGCAAATCGTTGGCGATCTTGATTAGAGCCACTGCCAAAGTTTTCATCGCCCCGCTCAATCCGACCAATGCATCTTTACTTGCAATAAGTGCAAATTTGTTACCATCTGCTCTGAAGTTCAAACCTAGTTCAGTAGATAATATTTGACATACTTTTTTATCCAGGTCTTCATGGGCATTCAAACCAGTTCCTACAGCAGTTCCTCCAATAGCTAATTGCTCTAGATAGTTCGCAGCTTCTATAATATGAGATTTAATTGTCCTCAATTGAAATGCATAACCACTAAATTCCTGTCCTAATGTAAGGGGTACCGCATCTTGTAAATGTGTTCTCCCTATCTTTATGATATTCATGAATTCTTTTTGTTTTCTTTCAATTAAGTCGATTAATGTATCGAGAGAGGGTAACAATTTCTTTGATACCCCAAATAATGCTGATACGTGCATTGCCGTCGGAATAACATCATTTGAGCTTTGTCCTTTGTTGACATGATCATTAGGATGTACTGGTGATTTGGAACCTATAGAACCTCCTAAAATTTGGATCGCTCTATTACTAAGGACTTCGTTGGCATTCATATTTGTCTGTGTACCTGAGCCTGTTTGATATATATCTAGCGGAAACTGATCCAAATGTTTCCCTTCATTAATAATTTCATCTGCAGCTGCGACAATGGCATTTGATACATCATCTGGAATTAAATCAAGTTCACTATTTGCTATAGCACATGCTCGTTTAATATGGATTAATGAAACAATAAATTCAGCCGGGAATTTTCTAGAAGAGATTTGAAAATTGCTTATTGATCTTTGTGTCTGAGCACCCCAAATTGCATCTTTAGGGACATTAACATCCCCCATCGTATCTTTTTCAATTCGGTATTCGGTTGAGTCCATACTAGCTTGTCAATCAATCTTGATTATGAGTATTATTGTTTGACAAATTTACTAAGCTAATTTTCTATATTGCAACTAGATCTTCATAGTCACTTTCGTGAAAATTCGATAATAAAATATCAAATATAATTTACAAAATCTTTGTCATCATTTTTTTTTTCCATTAAATTAAGTTTAATAACATGTATGACATCAATAATATTGAGATAAATGGTATTCAACGTTCATAAAGGGGATCATGATATCAAGCAAAAGCTTCAATCGCTGTTACATGAACGTGGATCTGAAGAGACAGGGCTTGAGGATTTCTTAACTGACTTGGAGGAAACTGAATCCATAGAAGGTGCTTGGTGGGTTGTAATGGATTCATCTAACATTCCTAGAGGTGCCCTTACTGTACGATATATGAATGAATTATCTTATCTTAGATCAGTTTGGACAAGGGTAAATCAAGTTGAAGATGCCCAATCAGCTTCGAAAGCACTTCTATCACAATGGCTAGAGACTCCTCAGGATAATACGAAAAAATTCCAAGCGGATCTTCCGTTCTTCTCACCATTAATATCTAGTTTGATGGAAACTGGGTTTAAAAAAGAGAAAATCCTACTCTCATCCTACGAATTGACAACTGATTGGTATGCAGAGGAATTACCAGATGATTATTCAATGCGTCCAGTTGAACATGATGAATTGAGTATGATCTATGATACTTTAGTAAAAATTGATCTCGACCCTGCTTCGCCAATTTATATAACGAAAGAAGCCTTCATTGAGTTTGGTGCCCAATTACCAGAAAGTGCAAAAAGTTCGTGGGTTGGGGTTCAGGATAACCACGGTAAACTTGTAGGTTTTGCTGCTTCATTTCTTTCTTTGGTAAAAGATGAACCTAATGCTGTACTTTATGGACCCCATTCAAATGAGCCTAAAATTCTTAGATGCTTAATTGGGGAGACTCTCACTTTTTGGAAATCAAAGGGAATTAACAATATAAGGATACTACGAGTTAGTGAATTCCATCCAAGTATTGAGAATTATTTTAAGATGAAGCTCTCTCATGAAACAATACGATATAGTGTAAATCGATCAAAATAAAAAATTCATTCTGTACGAGAAGCCCAAAATTGATACCATTCTATTGTTTCTCTTATTGAATCATCAAAAGGCGTAAGCTCAATTTCCCCCAATTCTTTATTAAACAACTTTCCACTTAGGAAATTCTCATTTTCGTTTAAGTATCTTATCTCTTTGTAAAATCTGTATTTCGATGAAAATAGCCCGTATAATATATCTCGAGCTTTGGAAATTAGTTGAATATTAGGTTGTATTGTCGACTTGGATACATTATGAATTAATTTAATTAATTCCTCAACATGGATTATCACTCCACTGAAATGAAATACTCTATCTCTCCCCACATCAGTTGATCCAGCCATAATCAACGCCTTCGCAGCATCAATCGAGTAAATGAATTCATGTTTTATGTCGATATTTCCTCTCCACCTACTCATTTTATTGTTGACAGCAGTAGCGAATACATTACCTATCATCGAGTTAAAATCTGCTGGTCCGTAAACATCTGGGAGGCGCACAATGGTTAATTGTGCCCCATCTTGAGCTGCGCGGTATAATCGTGTTTCCACAGCAATTTTTAGTTGACCTAATTCAGTGTGTGAATCTTGTTGATGATCCTCAGTTAATAATTCAGATTTTATCCCGAAATTGTGACTACACCCTGGATAAACAATTCTCGCCTCAAGAGCAACAGCTAAATCTGCAATTCTATCAATCCAACGAATCATATCTGAACCCCACTTGTGAAATTCTGTGCTAAAACAAACAAAAATGGTATCTACAAATTCAAGTACAGTTGCTAAAGATTGATTAGTATCAAGATCACCTTGGACAACATTTACTCTTCCTGATAGCTTTTCATTAGGATATAATGATTTATATTTTTCAATGTCACGTACAAGGATCTTGACTGAGAAATTATTTTTTAGTAATTCGTCGACTACTGCTTTACCCAATACTCCTGAGGCACCTAAGACCGCAACTGATTGCATATTATACCAATCTTAATGAGAGATGACAATTTATTAGACAATCGGTTATCTTGTAGTATTATTCCCTCTTGATAGAATCATTAGGAAATTCGTCTTTTAAACAGAATTAATAGTCGAAGTATCGAATTATTTTATATAAATTAATATAAAATAATCTCCGAAGTGAGAATGTAGAGATTTATGGGTAATTTTCGAGTTTTTAAAAAATCAGTAAAATTTACATTTCGGACTAAACGAAGATTCTTGGTATTTTTATTGATATTTGGAATTGTTTCCACATTTATTGCATTCTATATAGATACATTAGATGATCTAAGGACTGACCGTCTTCTTGAGCAAAAAGGAGTGGTCATGGTACAAGATAGCTATACTGATGTATCATATGTTGAAGGCAATCTTATGCTGAATGATATTTTAGCTTTGGCTGAATCAGATTCTGATATTAAAATTCAAGATAGTGTAATATTCCATTATATTGAATTAGATTCGTACATACGGCTGTATAGCATGGATATAGATCATCCCTGGTATAGTGATTTTGTGAAACCAAGCTTAGTTGTTGATGGGAGGTACCCAGAAAAAGCAAGTGAAATATTAATTCCAGCCGGTGCAAAACAAATCTATAATTCAACTTCAACAGGAGTTGTTGTGGAATCAAAAGTTGCAGTAGGACAAAAATTTTCATTTGAAAACAATCAATCAGATTCTATTGATTTGAAAGTTGTTGGTACTTTTGATACGAGTAATATCCAAGAGAGAGAAGATTCAGATCGTTTATGGATTTTTATTGACGAATCTATGTTTGAACCCATGTTAGAATTATTTGGCAAAACTACGGCTGATGCATTTACATATAGTATCACATTTGTCGTTCCTGGTACAATACTTTCAACGGACACACACGAATTAGTGACTGCATTAAATCGAATGATTATCAATGATTTTCTACAAAGTGATACCAATATTGGTCAATATGGTGATTGGGAACCACAACCTCAAATTCTACCAAGCCAAAACGCATTGGATGAAGCAACGAATAATCTAGTAAATCTAATGTTTGTAGTGTTAGGGGGTGCAATTTTAACAACAATGTTTGCATATTTGATTTCAAGATTCAGAAGGAGAGAAGTCGCAATTCTTAAAGCGATGGGTTATTCCCAATCGTCAGTACGAACTACTTTGGTAGCTGAGATAGTGACAATTGCCTTTTTTGGCTTTGCGTTTGGACTATCATTGGCTCAAGGTTTACTATACTATCTATCTGATTTTAACCGGACCAGTCTATTAAGTAGAGACGCAGTTTTAGCTGCTTTTGTCATTAATGTTATATTAACCCTCCCTGGGATGCTATTAGTCAGTTGGAGAGTTCTAAGAGTTAGCCCAAGTGAGGCTTTCAGGGATAGGTGATAATTATGAGTGTAGAAGTAATCATCGAAACAGAAAATATTACTAAAATTTACAAACGTGGTTCAGAGGCAGTACGAGCCCTTTCGAACATTAATATTAAATTCTATGAAGCTGAATTAATTTTACTGCGAGGCGAAAGTGGATCAGGAAAATCTACAATGCTAAATATATTATCTGGGTTAGATAATCCGTCAGAAGGGACCATAAAATTCATGGGCGAGGACATCACTCAATATAATCAAGCACAGCTAACAGAATTACGAAGAAAACATGTTGGATTCATTTTCCAATCATGGGAATTAATATCCAACCTAACGACGGTTGAAAACGTTGAAGTTCCTCTTTATCCTGAAAAACTGGATTCAGATAAAATCAGAGCTGATGCTAAAGATTTGTTGCGTAAATTAGAACTTTATGATGAACATTTCAATAAATTTCCAGGTGAATTATCTGGAGGTCAAGCACAAAGAGTAGGGATTGTAAGGGCACTTATCAAAAATCCCAAAGTGATTTTCGCAGATGAACCCACAGCAAATCTGGATGCAGACAATGCAGAAATAATTATGAATCTACTAAAAAGGGTAAGTCGACAAGGAACTACTGTCATAGTAGCATCTCACAACGAAAGTCTAAAACGATTCGCTGATCGAGTGTTTACCTTATCACAAGGAAATCTTGCCTAAGTAATAATCTTTTACCTTAAGAATAGTGATGTTTAGAATCGCTTAATAATATTAACAATAATAGAATAAATGTGAGTATACAGTTAGCCTTTCATAATTCAACCCTACCTGAAGATGAAGATAAAAAAGTAGAAACTACCGGGATGCTTTTACTTGCATCTGACTTCATTTCATCAGGGAAAGTAAATAAAGCTGATAAACTAACTCGTATTTCAAAAATTAATTTTCCTTTGTTTTTATTCAAATCAAAAGTAGGACAATTTATTCCGATTAATGGCTTTGCTACAGAAAGTATCACTCTACCAATTATGCAACTGCCCACACTCACATCGATCAAGGATTTTTGTGGTGAGAGAAAAAATCTTGATCTAAACAAAATTTATTCTAAATTAATGGATTTCAAAGCAGCAGAAACTGAATTAGTTGGAGGCTACAATGAAAACCAAGTCGATACAATAGAGGAACTAATACGATCTCCAAGAGGTAGTGTATCAAACTTCACGAATTTACCTCCACTAAGAACTAAAACCGAACTAAAAGAAGAGTTTGCCAAAATCAATGAACAAGTGTATGATGAGATTTCACTTAAAAAAGCAATAAATGAACGATTAGACATCATTTTAGCTGTGTTGACTGAAGATTCAAATACTGCAGGAACGGCATATAAAGAAAAAGAACAAGTTTGGAAAGTTGAAATCACTAATAAAACTGCGAATCTGAAAAGAGACTTAACAGAACGTGATAAAGGATCGAAAAAAGAAATTGCAGATCTTGATAAGGCGATGCAAGCAAAAATCTCAACTAATCTACAAAATTTTCTAGACGGTGTTGCCAAAAACATTCGTAGAGACGAGAAACCAATAGAAGCTTCAATTCAAACTTTAGAAAAACTAACTAAAACGGCAAAAAAGGCAGAAGATATTGCTAAAATAGATCGATTACTGAAACAACTGTCTGATGAATCTGAAACGTTAAGAGCTGCTATTGGATTTGCTACTAGACAGGTTAAAAATACAAAGATAAAGGAAGAAGATCTGCAGGCTAATTTCAGAATAGATGTTGAATACTTCAAGAACAAAGCGGAAAAAGATAAGGATGTTCTCCGTGAAAACTCAAAAAAGATTGAAGAAAGAAGAGATCAAGAATTGAAAGGATTAAAATCAGATAGAGATGAATCATTGACTCGGTTAACAAAATTCAAAGATATAAGAAATGATTGGATCAAAGATATTGTTTCAAATATTACAACTAAGACCATTAAAATGATATCTCCGTCAGTTTTTGGAGATCCTGGTAACTCAAAAATTATAGAATTAAAAATCCCTATGTATGTTTTTCAATATGATAAAAAAGGAGAAACATTCACTGTAGTAGTTCCCCCTGTACATCTTCCTGAAAATTTTCGGAAACCAAAACGTGATAGTATTTATGGTGATCAAAAAACGGTTTATTATGATTTGACGGTCCCTAAAATCCAAAAATTGATTGCAATTAAACTGGAACAAACAATACAAAGTAGAGATGGTAATGCAATCATGCAAACAATACCCAATTTACTAGATAATCCTTCAGACCTCCGAGATACCTTCTTTAACTCACAATCCTTAATGATTGACAAACTACGAGCTGACAAAAAATCAATAAAGAAAGCTAATGACAGGTTAACTGATGTATGGACATCGGGTTAATTCAAAGGTAAAATTCTTAGATTTATCAAATTATCAATTTATTAATCGAGTACTATTCGTTAAATTTAATTTTGTTACAAACAATAGGATAGTGTGGGAATAAAGAAATTCCAAAGAATTGGGATACCTGTATTCATCATTTTGCTGTTAATAAACCCTGTAAGCTCAATAGATCAAGGTTCTGTTAAATCCGGTTTCAATGAAGTTCGACTCAAACATAATATTTCAATTAAATTGTGGGGATATGATGATGTATCTTCTAATTTGACAAGAGAGTTATTTGATTCTCTGCCAAATAGTTTGATAACTGAATCACAATTTCCTGATCTGAATAAGATTGATCAATATTACATATCTGCAGATCAAGCTTTCTTTGCAATTAACAATCAAATTTCTTATACGATTGAACCAATTAACATTGACAATGAAATCGATCATATAACCTCGCAGATCACATATTATGATAATAGTGATATAAATGGAGGCATTACACAAACGTATTACGATAAGGATGAGTTGAAAAATCAGACTGGATATGTTATTGATAGTGAAAAATTTGGACAAATATTGGAAAATTACAATAATCCCACAGGTTATACACTTCATTTAATGAATTTAACTAATATTGATAACCTTCCCAATAACACCCATGCTAAGCATTGGTACCGATTAGGACAATTACAAAACTTCCCAGAACAATCTGATATTCGAAATGTTGGTATGGTTGGTTCAAATGGATTATTTTATGATCCCTCTGCTTCTGCTCCGGTTTTTGATACTGATTATATTAATTCTTCAGATTTCAACCAAATCGTAACAACACTCAACTCTAGGATCACAGATCTTGTGGAGAATGTATTCATTGGTACTCCAAACGCTTTTAGTTATAACAATTTAGAAGAGAAAGCACATTTTGATCTAGTTATCGTGGGAAATGAGGGAGTTGATTTTTCAACTGTTCGGGCTGAGATAGATTCAGATGCTCAAGGAAATGATGAATATTTACAAGATGCTCTAGGTGAATTGTTACCCTATTTGGATATTAAAACTGAAACATTTTCTTTATCGAGGGATCAACCTACAAACGTTATCATGAATAATTTCATTTCGAGTCTTGAATCACGAAGTTCTAACAGCACTGGCAATTACATTAAGATTTCTAAAAGTGTCGCTGAAGAATTCAAAACAATAATTCGAAAATATCATCACTCTGAATGGCCAACAGGATTTTACTATTCATTATTTGTTTTTGTAGATTCATTCGATCGCCAATTTATATGGGATGTTAACGGACTTGAAAGAGAATATACATATGGAGAGGTAGGATTTAGTACAATCAATCTTGCGGAGTGGAGAAATTCTACAGCTAAGAATATAATTTCACTAAAACAGCAGGTTTTCCAAGGGTTTGGTAAAATGATTGGAATTCCAAACTTAAATAACAACTTTGCTAATCAAGTAAATTCTGTTATGTCATCCTATGGTATTACGGATCAATGGGATAGAAAATACAATCAATTTGAGATCGATAGTATGGCAAGAAGAGTTGGATCCGTGTTTTATAATTCTGCAATTCACAGCTTAAATTCCTTAAGAACTGAATTAAAGGAAGGTTTGTTTAGGTGGTTAGATAGATCCGCTTTGGATGATGTGGAACTACTCATGCGTCAAGGTCAAATTGAATATGAAAAAGGAAATTACACAGGCTCAACTAAATTGTATATGAATGGTTATTATGATTGGCTTGATGTTAAAGAAGATTTAATTCAGAAGGAAAACGCATTCTACAATGGCATTCAACTGACTGCGGGAGTAATTATATTATTATATCTAATATCGACTCTCAAACTGTTTACTTTGACTAAAGATGAATTATATGAGAAATTTGATATCGAAATGTAGTTATTGCTTATTTTCCCATCTCGCTTTAATTAATCTGGGTCTATGAAATGGATCTGTTGATGATACCTTTCCCCATGAGTTGTATAAACCAAAATTTTCAACCGCAATTGGTTCTTTTAATTTATTTATTGAAGTTATGACCACAGAATAGCATCTAATCGCATCATTCAGATCGTACCATGTCCCTTGGTACTGTTTAATAACAATTTTTTCGTACTCTTTTTCATCAAATATTCGATCTCGTCTTACAATTCCACTTGAAGTAAAACGATGAGTAGCAACTCTATCCTTTGTATCGATAAAGAAGCCATTCCTTGCTTCATATGGGAATTCTTTGATTTTCACTCCGTATTCTTGCGAATATGCATTCCAAAATACTCCTGGCAATCGAATTAAAGCTTCGTTAAGGTCATCTATGCTTACTTGTACTGCATGCTCCTTATATTCATCATATACATCAGTCCGCAATAACAATTCAGGATTTGTCAATTATATCCTAAAACAAATTCACCAAAGATAATTTTATTGTTAGTTGATGGGACTTAACAAACCTCTTTTTCTAATCACTACTTCTAGGTTTATGATTTTACACTCATCAATGAAATCTTTTGTTTGTACATTTGGAGACTTGATTGATAAATTTTGAATAGGATTATTCAACATCACAAGGGCAGTAGAATATCTTTTAGAAGATACTATTCGAATTTCAACTTTAAATTGACGACAATTAATTTCAGAAATAATTAGGTGTTTATTAAACAAATTCTTTACTCGCAATAATTTCCATTGATCATGATCTCCAGTAATGATTAATTTATTCTCCAACAAAATTGTGATTGCAGGGAGATAGAGTAGGATAAATATAATATGTGAAGAAAATTGAACTGGATCTTTTACACTGTATCTAAATACCGCATGTAGAATCCAAAGCAAGGGAATAGATAGATACATTTTGCGAAGTTTTGATTTGGATTTTTCATTTAGAACAATTAAGAATGGAGGACCTTCAAGTGCTGATTTTGCAACTAAATTAGATCTAAACTTAATCATTATTAATTTTATTCAAAATGTCACAATTATTAAGAATTCACGTTTAATAACCACAAATATGATGGATTCATGATCTTTCCATCATTTTCGATCTGATCAATTATTAATTCCATTTCGGTAAATTCAGCATATTGATTAACTTATCTGTTGGCTTTCCATCAGCATCCCACTGCCTGTGTTCATAATATTCTGAAAGCATTTGATCAAGTTTTTCTTGAGTAATGGCATTCTCTCCTTCATCACCAAAATGAAGTGCTTCAAGTTTGAATCTCTCGGGTAAATCATCATCTGTTGAATTACACCCTTCTCTAACAGCAACCATTCTTAACATATTATAGGCTCTTGCCCCTGCACGCATCATTTCATCATGGTCGAAATGGTATCCTGTTGCAGCTTCAGTTAACTCAATCAAATAGTCCAAATTATAGTTTTTACCAGTTTTGGCAACATCAAAAGCACACATGATTAAGCTATTAGTAAAACTAGTTGCGTCTTCGAAATTAGCCACCAAGGGGGCTTTCTTCTCGTGATCTAATCTACTCATCCCAACTACTGCACCAAGTTTAGGACTGGCGTTATCTCTAGTAACAATGGAGTCATGGAACCCTTCCATATGGCTACCTCCCCTAGGGGAAACGGCGTATGATAATCCAAGCCCAATTTTTCCTCTTGGTTCATGATAAGCTAATTCCATTCCTTTGGTATGCATAGCGAATGCTTGACCTCCAATTTTTTCGGCCATTCGCATCACACCCTCTGCTAGTACATCTCCGTAACTTATTCGTAATGCAATTTTATTAATTGCATCAATTACTTGATCTACATCTCCCCAATCAAGATTGACACCTAGTTTTTCAGCCAATCCTTTTTCGGTAGCTTCCATAGCAAAAGCTAATGATCCTCCAGTCGATATTGTATCAAGACCAAAATCATTGCATAGTTGATTTGCTAAGCCAGTTAATTTTATTTCAGAATTAAGAATCATTGATCCAAAGGCTGCTAAAGTTTCATATTCAAGTGAAGATCCATCTTGTGTCAGCTCATGGCCCTTATATTCCCCTTCTATATTCCTTTTGCAAAATGTTGTACATGCTGAGCATGTTCCTCTACCTACTAACAACCCACTTTCCTCCATGAATTGACCTGTAATTTTTTCATGCCCTTCAAAGTGACCTGTTTTGAAATTTTTTGTTGGTAAGATATTAGCTTTATTCAAATATCCAACTCCTCCACTTGTGCCATAGACTCCAAAAGTATCTTTGATTTTCATTTCTTTAACTAAACCATGGCGATAATTTTCATTAGATTCCTTAAACGAAGCGTTGTTTGCAATACTTGGCTTCTGATCTCCCCGTGCAAAAATTGCTTTTAGTTTCTTTGATCCCATAACTGCACCTACTCCACCTCTTGCCGCAGCTCTTTCTCTATCATTGATTATGGCTGCATAACGTACCATATTTTCACCAGCAGGACCAATGATTGCACTTCTCATGTTTTTTCCATATTTTTCCGTGAACTTATCATGGACCTCAAACACACCTTTACCCCATAAATCAGTGGCATCTCGTAATTTGACAGTACCATCTATCAAATCTAAATATACTGGCTTTTCACTTTTTCCAGTAAAGATGATACCATCATATCCTGTTGCCTTCAACGCATATGGGAAGAACCCACCTCCATATGCCTCTGCTACAAATTTGGATAGTGGTGATTTGGTCATTACCACATATCTTGCCGAACCCATTACATTTAATCCAACGAGGGGGCCGATTAAAAATAGAAGTGGATTTTCAGGTCCTAAAGGATCTGCTGATCCATCACTGGGTAGTAAATCCCAAAGTAATCTCGCCCCTAAACCCTTTCCTCCAACATAATTTTCCAAATAGGTACTTGGGATTTGATAATCCGAAATATCACCAGAAGAGAGGTTCACATTGAGAAGTTTTCCATAATTGCCATGTTCCATATTCTCCTAAAATTTGTAGATAAAAAAAATCCATTGGCTTAGGTGGATATTCTAAGTGTGATGTTAGTAAAAAATTAGTATCGAGTTCCGAAATTAATCAGTCCATAATTCAATCTTTTGTAATTATCAAGTAATTTATTATTGATCGATTTAAAGTAAATTTGAAGATGTTTTGGAGGAAAAAAAAGGATTTAGGTGAAATATTACTGAATCGATCCGGAGACTACGTTCAACGTTCGCAAGCTGCTTTAGACATGGCTGCAAGAAAAGAAGCCCGGTTTTTGGACCATTTAATTGATGCATTAAAAAACGATCCTGAACCATCTGTTCGGATGAATTCAGCCTTCGCTATGGGTGAACTTATGATGAAACGTGCAAAACCTCATTTAATTGTATCTCTAAAAGAAGATGGGTCAGAGTGGGTTAGAGGATTTGCAGCTTCAGCACTTGCAAATTTAGACATTGATCATCAGGAAATTGAAGATCTCTTAATTGAATTGATGGATACAGATCGAGATTCAGGAGCAAGAAGACACTATGCCCACTCTCTTGGGATGATAGGATCTATAAAAGCGGGTCCAATATTAGTATCCATTTTAGGAAATGAATTGGATTCCGGAGTTAGGGCTGATGCAGCAGAGGCATTAGGAATTCTTGGATTTCAAGATGGATATGATGTGGTGGTAAATGCTGCAAAAAATGATATCAGTGGGGATGTTAGACGCCAAGCAACAATTGCGCAAAGAAAACTAGATCTTGATCGTTAAGGTTATTTCGCTCAACTGAAATTAGATGACTTAATACGTCAAAACCCAAAACTTATTTGTTGATAAATCGTAAGGCAATCCAATGATTAAGACACAAAACGTTTGATATGACAAAATCTGTCATGTCCTCTGAAATCAGAGTCTGTCAGGGTTTTGTGGACCTGACAAGGTACTAACAAGGTAAATAGCTGCATTCTTGTGCGTATTTACCATTTCACCGCACTCGGAGCACGGTGCAATATCATATTCGTTTTTAGAAGAATCTCTTTTCAACCTCCCACCACAATCCACATGAATCCGGGATGAATTATGTGCTGATGTTTTTACTAATTCAATATCTTTGCCTGTAAATTTTCTTATTGATAGTACCTCTCTTGCATATAGCGAAGTATCATCAGCCATACTTTCAATGGCTTAGGCAAGTGCACCCCTTGTACCATAGGTACGAACATTTAGATCCTCGATTACTAATTTATCTGCACCACTACTAACCATCTGCA
>JAAFKL010000047.1 GCA_021399405.1 Candidatus Heimdallarchaeota archaeon
CAACATTACTGGGAGTATTTTATTCATTAAGGTTACTGGACCTGTGAAATTTGTTTGGGTAAGTTCTGCAATATCCTCAGGTTTGAGATCTTCAAATCTTGCCATTTTCTCTATACCCGCATTGTTCACCAAAATATCAATTCTTCCAAATTTTTCAAGTGTTAAATCCTTAATTTTTGAAATATCTCCAGGTTTAGTAATATCTGCGGTGATCACTAAAGTATCGCTCGCTAGGGCTTGGATTTCTTTTTCTAATTTCAGTAATTTCTCTGTGGATCGAGCCACTAATACAACTTTTGCGTTATTAATTGCAAAATCTTCAGACAATTGTCTGCCAAGCCCAGATGAAGCTCCTGTAATAATTACAACCTTGTTTTCAAATTTTTTTATTTTTGATCTCATAGCTATTCCTCATTTTATATTTTATAGACCAATAGGTCTCAAATATTCCATGATATAGATTGTTTTAAAAAGTTGAATTATATAAGTGTATTTATGAGACCGATTGTTCTCACATAAATTAAAAAATTAGGACTTAGCAATACCATTTTTTGAGAACTATTGGTCTTTTATTATGGATAAAATAACTCAAACATAGACGTCATTCCAAAATAATTAATATTTGAGTTTTAAATGTATAATTATGGGAAGACAGAAACAGTACAACAGGGATGAAAAATTAATGCAAGCAATACAAATTTTTTGGAGAAAAGGTTATCATAATGTTTCTGTAAACGATCTTGTAAACGCTCTGGGCATGGGGAAACGAAGCTTCTATCAAGAATTTGTAAGCAAAGAGGAATTGTATGTTACTGCAATTGAGAGATATGCTAGCATGGGTCGAAATCAGATGGTAGAAATTGCTAATGAAGACTCATCCTTAGATAATTTGGAAGCTGCAGTGAAGTCTATTTTGGATATTACAGCTTACGATCCTGAAGTAAAATCATGCCTTATGAGTAATACTGCCTTGGAGCTTGGTAACATTGATCCGATGATAGGTGGGATAGTACAGAAACACATGTTGAAGGTGGGAGAAATGTTTGCCTCACTTCTAGATAACATTAAAGCAAGGAATGAGATATCTGAAGATCTAGATAGCAAAGCTCTGGGTAATCTCATCAACGTCGTATTTTCAGGTGCAGGGATTGCTGTAAGAGGAGGAATTCCTATTAAAGATATTATGCAAAGCGTAGATATGCTCTTCAAATTGATCCGAAAGAGTTAACGATTATCAATTATAAAGGTCCATAATTAATTAGTTAGAATAACCAGAAATTGAAAAACGCAGTAACTTTTGGTATTAGAAGATATGTCATAATTAAAACATTTAATGATACAATTAACAGCTAAACAAGCGGTCCTGGTAAAAACTCAAGGAATGGTACGATTAACAAGTTTGAGAGTAAAATCAAGGGGTATAGGGCCATTGCTGTCAAGATGGCCATATTATATCGACGTGGCCTGTTTACAACTAGTTTTGGCTGATCAAACCAATATTCTAAACCACTTTGCTGTTCAATTCTGATATCATCGATATTTGATTCACCTTCAGTAAATTCAATAGATTTTGTTACCAAATTTATACGATCGTCTGACTCCTGCCATTTTCTTAAGTTTTCATAACTATCAAATGTCAAAATCATGACATATTCAGGCCGACTATGGTCAGAGGGTCTAATAATATTCATCCCTATATATCCTTCAAATTTTGATCGTGCAGTTGTCATTTCTTTAATCCATCCCTCAAATGCCTCTACCTTGTCTTTTTTAACAAATCTCCTGAAAATTGTAGTGACCGGATCATTCAATGGAACTTGCTTCACGTTCTGAAATCAATTTTTGTTGATTAAAACTATTCTAAATGTATACAATAGATATTGCAGATTACTATTAACACAAACTAAAATAACAATAATTCTAATTTCTGTGAAATCAATATTATTTGCGATGCATCCCATATCCTGAAATAGCCTTCAATCAAGGCTTGAACAAATTCAGGTGTATCCACCTTAGAAACGAAAGTTTATTAGTACCAATTTCAATTCAATTATGCAGGTAGTTTTCGTTTCACTTTGGTCAGTTTACGTACTCTATCTGCGATTTTTTACACTCACTTTCTTTTATTTTATCTCTAAGATAATAGAATCGCAATAACAATATTGATGCTATGAATAATAATTAGAATCGGGATCCATATCAATGAATATTGTTTGTTATATTTCTCAAACAATTGTATTCCCCAAGCAAAATTTGCAGTTGAAAACCCCCAAGCAAGAATTACATTTAGTGGTGTGTTAAGGAATTCAGTAAATTCAAAATGAAATACCCAAAAGTCTGTATTTTTGGCTAATGACTCAATTCCAAGCCCAAAAAGCATTCCAATAAATCCAGTTGTTGCAATCGCAGTGCTATTTGAGTCTGTAATATCCAAACTGATATGGTATAAACCATAAAATGAAACAATCCATCCACAGGGAATTACAATCGGAATTGAATACAAAGTAATTGGAAGATTTTGATAAGAGTACAACTCAAGTATGTTTGAGAGGGTAAATTCCAGAAAATAAGCTATTGTAGTACCTCCTCCGAAAATAAACATCGTTTTTTTCCTTTCCATAAATAATAAGGAATGCAAACTCATTGTAAAATAAGCAAGAAGTCCTCCAATTGAGAATATCCAGGCAAATATTGAAAATACCATTAGGGTTTCCTACTTTGAATTGTCATTTTTGACCAATAGAAACCCAAAAACAAACTGAATGGTATCATGGAGACAACTTCAGCTTGATTCAAAATTAATAAGAGAGCAAAGGCTGAAAATGATGTTGCGGTAATTGCTAGTTGTGGGATTCTGACGAGAAGAGGGTTGAGTTTCACGATCCATTTATTAATCCAGTCCTTCGTAATTCTCAAGGATTAGTGGATTTTTTTGCCAATTGATTAAGAAATAGATTAGGGAGTGGAATTTGGAATAATATAGATTAGCGATAATCATTGTTAGCCAAGTTTTATTCAGCTCAATCAATCGGATTGTGATAGGTTTTTTCAGAAATATAGAGTTATTACTAGTCATCTATCTTAGAGATATTAAACCATAAAATGTCTAAATTCTTAATTCGTAAAAGGTGTCCCAATGAGTAGTTCCGTTCTCCTTCCAGAAGATATAGCAAAATTTGACATTGACAAAACTGATGAACCACCTGAAGGTTTTATTTCTGAGGGAGATTTACCGTCAAAACGTCAAATAATTCTAACTGTGCTCACGATTTTGGTATTTATTTCAGGGTATATGATTGCTCCAGATCCATTGGAGGAAGGTCGATATTCTGTATCTTTACAATACAAAGATGAAAAGATTGTTTTCGACATTGACATTAGTGATCGTATATCTGAAGTAAAAGATTATACCTCCATTAGTTCCACAAATGAAAATGGGCTTTTAGTAGCCAGGTACTACAAATCGTATCCTTCTGAATCTGGAACTGTGTTCCAATTCGAGCTTGATGTGAATTACCATAATTTAGAAAGCATTTCGATAAATTCATTCAAAGGTAAAATTTCTAATGACGACCTATCTCATTCCTTCATCGCTAAGTTCGCTGAGGATAATACAGCAATTTTTGAATTTACTATTCTGAGAGATACTCGCGTAGGATTAGGATTGTTATTTGCAGTGTCATTTCTATGGTTAACTGAATTGGTTCCATTGGCTGCAACTTCATTAATGATCCCGGTTGTTTTAGTCCTGTGGAACGAAGAAACAGCAGCAAATGCACTTTCTCAATTTTCTGCACCAATTATTTTTCTATTTTTAGCAGGTTTTCTTATGGCAGAAGCCATGAAGAGATCAAAACTTGATATTTACATATCATACAAGATATTCGCAATGATACCTCCAAATGGAAAAATACTTATGTTTTCTATGATGTGCTTATCTGCAGTCTTCTCCATGTTCATGAGTAATACTGCTTCAACTGCCATATTAATTCCAATAACTTTGCAATTGTTAAAAGGAGTAAACATAGAAAATGCACAATATAAAAAAGCAGTAATTCTTGGTATTGCGTATGCAGCAGCTATTGGAGGAGTAGGATCTATGATTGGCACACCACCAAATATTATAGCAGTTGAAATGCTTCACCAATTTGATCCCTCAATAGAGATTTCCTTTGTTGATTGGTTTCTGTTTGGGTTACCCATTGTAATTATCATGCTGCCAATAACATTCACATACCTTTGGTATGTCTATAAACCTGTAGTCGATGAAGAGAGACTGAAAGAGGCCAAAGTTTTTGTTAAAATAAGATTGGAGGAGGAACATCGCTTTACATTTGATCAAGTTGTTGTAACATCAATATTTGTTTTGATATTTGGACTATGGTTAACATCGAACATACATGGTATTTCAGCAGGTATAATAGCACTTCTCGGTGCGGTATTATTATTTTTCTCAGGACAGCTCAAGGAATCTGATTTGAGGAGAATTAACTGGAATGCATTGTTAACTTTTGGTGGAGGTTTAACCCTTGGAGCAATGATAATTAACACGGGACTTGCAGATTACATAGGGAGCAAAGCTGGATTCATTAGCCCTCTTCCAAAAATATTAATCATATTTTGCATTGGTGCGATAACACTAATTATGACTGCTTTTGCGAGCAATACAGCCTCCGCAGTAATATTGATTCCTATAGTAATGCCATTGAGTTATGTATTGGGATTAAGTCCAATTTTACTTGCTATTATTGTGGCAACTACTGCCTCAATTGATTTTGCAATCGTAGTAGGTACACCACCTACAATGATGGCTTATTCTACCAAATTATACAGTACTGAAGAAATATTTAGAATAGGAGTTGTGCTGGATATTATTGGATTATTTGTTGTAACATTATTATCGTGGTTTCTGTTCATTAATCTCATCGACCTGGTCTGAGCATAATATATCATTTTTTCATCAAACGTTTGATCTTTTTAGTATCAAATCCAGTCATTCTAAGAATTTTCAATGCCAAATCTAATTGACCTGAGTGGAAGCACGCATTGATTCTACAGTTACAATATGATTTATTTTGTTTAAATAAAATCTGAATAATACACTCATTCCTGATAGATTTAACCAATTCGTCTATATTATTGGTTTCATGTATTTGACTAACAAGCATTCATTAGATGATTAAATGTATAATATATAAAATCCATATATACAATTTTGATATTGTCCATCATGTTCAATTGAATTTGAATTAATTTTTAGGTACCAATTATGATATTTGAGATTTAGCCACCAGCATGCAAATCTGATTCTTTTGCTCTTTCTAATCTAATGAGAATTGAGCTGAGGACTTCTATTTCATCTTCTAAAATATCTTTCTTACCCTCGTGGGTGACAGTTTCTAAATTCTTTTTTGCTCTAACATAACTTGAGACTAGAGATGTGATTGCAATGTCAATCTCTTCTCTGTTCATGAAATTTTCCAATGAAGTATTTCGATCAAAAGTAGATATTCTCACTAAGGTCCGAGAGTGTTCAATTAGTTGGTATTAAAGTACTTATTGGATTATGGCTAATATTCTGTTATTTAAGCCCCTGTAATTTAATCATAGGTTGTGAGTAGGCGGCGTAACGATCCCGTATTTCACTAGATCAAGTTGTCGAAAAGTGAAGAATTAGTCTTATTTAGGAACAACTGATTGTGTTTCTAAAATTATTAATTTCTCCTTTAGAGTCTCAATTTCTTCATTCATCATCACGACAATATCTATCAAATTCTGCATTAAATTGGGATCTCGAGTAATATTTACCATTTGTTTGACCCCCATCCCCAAATCTCGGAATCTTTTGAACTCTAATTTAGCGGTTTCTTTAGGGTCTACCATTACTTCTATTGGTGCTTGGACATAAATAAATATTTTGCGTAAGATAAAATCCGATCGATGGTATTGAATTACCACAATTTAGTCTCTAATGTAGGGACATCAAATAAATAGGATTGCCCAATCCATCTAAGAAGTATGTATTATACAAGATGAAATAAGATAACGTAAACACCTAAAAATGAAATCCCAAATACCAAAAACATGGCTGCACACAATTCAGCTAGGGCAGAAGACATCATTTTGGTTGCATGTGGTCTTTGATGTGGTGAATTCTCACTCATCTAAATTTAATTGTTAAGAATCTTTAAATTTATTCCCTTGTTAACAAGTTAATTTTATTTATTGCTTGTAATTTGTGAAATTATTGGACATTTTACAAGTAATTAAATGAATTTATTAGATATTTGATCAGTCTAACTAATTTAATTATTGTTTCGCATTTTGAATCATCATTTTATTTTGGTAATCTTTGAATAATTGGAGATTAATAATCTTAGTCTTATCTAAATCAATTTATTATTACAGTTTATTCTCAAGATGGACTATTAATTGGAAGAATTTTCTAATCCAAAACAAATCGTTGAGGATACTAACTGGGCGTCTAAAATTGCTTATGGAGCCATGTTTCTTGTGGTTTTGTTATGGGGGTTGAGTTGGCCTTTTGGTAGAAAAGTAGCTACTGAAGAACTAGGCAAGGTTCCTTTCACTGCAGCTTTTATCAGATTTTCGTTTGCCCTTCCAGTTTTATTCGTTGCAGTCAAATTAATAGATGGAGAAATCAAGCTACCTCGAGGCTATCTAAGAAAAATTGCAATATTGGGAGTTTTCCAAATAAGTATCTATAATTTCTTCTTTCTCTCAGGATTACGCTTTACTTCAGGGTCTGATGCCGTTTTAATCATAAATGCAGGAATTACTACTATCAGCATATTTCTGGCATCTAAAGTTTATGATGATGAAAAATTCACAACTCAAAGATTGGTGGGTGTAGTTATTGCGGTTCTTGGTGTTTCAATTGTATTTTTCTTGGCACCTGATCAAAACGTAACCAATCGTTTGCTGGGAAACTTATTGATATTTGGAGCATCTATTTCATGGTCAATTTACACGGTTTATTCAAGACCGATATATGAGAAAATTCCTCCATTGACATTTCAACTTTGGGCGACATTCTTTGGATGGTTACTATTAGGGTTAGTATCTATCATTGAGCAAACAAGGAATCCAACTTCATTTGTCAGTTTTGGGTCTCTGTGGCGATTAGCTTACTTGGGCATATTTGCTGCAGCTCTTGCAAATACATTGTTTAGTTTATCCGTCAAACATATTGGACCATCTCGAACGTCAGTATTTGTCAATTTGGCACCATTATTTGGAGTCCTATTTTCTGTTTTACTCATAGATGAAGTATTTTCTATCTGGTATATAGTTTCATTTGGGGTTATTTTCACAGGGATATACGTAGTGAATAAATCTTAATCACGGATCATCAATATGTTTTGAGTAAAATTATGGTTTTCCCCGTCGATCCAAATATGGTCAGAAATTGATTAAATCAGAAGAAAAGATCAATTGTAAATTTCGAACTAAGCTTTAAAAAAGTATAATGGTGTACTAATGATATGAACATTGAAGAAGGGATGTTAGCTCCCAATTTTACATTTACAAACAACCAAGGGAAATTGAAAACTTTGCATGAAGTAGATGGAAGAAAAATTGTATATTTCTTCCCGATGGCATTTGGTGAGGAAAGTATCCAACAAGCCAAGTCATTTCAAGAGAGTTATGATCGATTGAAAGAGCTGGACATAATTGAGGTAATCGGTATCTCGATTGACGATCAGCAAAAATTAAACGATTTTAAAATGAAATGTGGTTTAGATTATATCCTAATTAGTGATCAAGCTAAGAAGATTTCAAAAGCTTATGGTGTTTATCGAAATCGGATTGTGGTCAAATATGCAGCCCGTATTACTTTCATTATTGGTAAAAACAACAATATTGAGAAAATATACTCAAGTGGATTCTTAAATGAGGAAAACGAAATATTTATCGAAAATTACGCAAGGAATATTGAGAAAGAGATAGGTGTTTCAGCTCTGAATGATAAACTAGGAGCTAAATTCAGTGCACCCGTTAATTAATATTAATTTAGAATCAATCAACCTGGACTGCAATTTTTAATTGTTTTAACTTCTCACCTTCCAATGAATAATATCGTTTAATTACGAATATTGCAATTGAAAATGCGATAATGGGTAATACAATCATTTGAATCTTGATTCCGGTCTGTCCCAGTTTATCTTGTACGTCTTTGTCCTCATCAAAGCCAGTCAAAGATGACACTATAGCTAAACTGATGGCTTGCATGAGAATTGCGATTCTAATAAAAAAACCATTAAAGCCAAAGTATATCCCTTCTCTCCTCTTCCCTGTGTCATTATAATCTTGATCAATAACATCAGCGATCAACAGATCTACAACCATTAGCAATCCACCTAACCCAAATCCCAGTACACCCATAACAAGTATTACAGAAGTGGGTGAATCTAAAATCCAAAGAGGAATGAGACTTAGACCGAAAACTGTTGCAGATACAAGAAATGTATATTTTGGAGAGGATCGATTTGTTAATCGTACCCAAAAGAATAATGTCATAATAGTGATTCCAATTGCAGCAGCATACGCAAGTGATTCAAAACCTTCGTCCTCTAATAGTACAAACTTACGGTAGAACGGTAGCATAGCCAAAACTTGACCATATGCAAAATATGTTATAAGATTAGCAACAAGAAATGCTTGATAGTCCCTATTTGTCAAAACAATTTGTAGGCCATCACGCAATGAATATTTTTCGGTATCCGTAATAGTTTCAATATGAGATTCCTTACATCCAAGAATGGATATTCCTATGTTTATGATTGAGATACCAGCTAAAAACCACCCAAAAAAACCATATGAGGGTATATCCCCATCATGAACAAAGAATGGAGGGAGAACAAGAGCGACTGCTAGTGCAACAAGAGAGAATATTTGTCTAATAGCAGATACTATATTACGATCTTCGGTTTTACGATACATTTCAGGAAATAGAGCAGTCCATGCAAGGATGACCACTGTGTATCCAGTATCAAATAGGATTAAAAACAGTATTAACCATAAAAACAGCTTCATCTCATTGGAATATACTGATTCTGGTATTGTCCACAAAAACCCGAAAGAGATACCGAGAGGAAGCCAAAAGATAATGATCCAAGGAACTCTTCTACCCCATCTAGTTCGTTTCTGATCCATCGCCCATCCTGCAAGTGGATCATTTATGCTATTGTAAATTGCCCAGATCCCTATTGCTAATGCATAGTAAGTTGGAGATAATCCCAATTCAACAATATAGAAAAACTGAGCCTTACTCTGGAAATATTGCAATAATAGTGCCGCGGAAAAACTCATAGATGAATATAATATCATATTAGATTTAGAAGGCAATAAACTATCTTTTTTGTACTATTTCTTAAATTCTATTAGCGAAAGTGGGTAATTTAGAACAAATACAATTTGATATAGGCGGGAATGAATTTGGTAACAGGAAAGTAATTAATTCTCTCAACCTTCAATTAGCTCAAGTTCGAGGTTTTTTGTTATTCTAAATAAATTAAAATCTCCTTTGAGATATTTATTAGTCGCACCATCATCTCGATATAGATATCCCTCATTTGGTTCACCAAAGGTTAGATATGAAATTTCATTCAACGAAGTGTTTTCAACATTGATTCCAACATGTTCATAAATTGGAATAATTGCCCCTTCTTTAACAAAGATAGGCATAGCATTCAATGAAGCATCATACGTGATTATTTGTGATCCCTCATATTTCTGTAATGAAAAGAAGTCATACCAGATACCTACCGGAAGGTAAATCTCTCTCATTTCAGAGTTTGCCGTTAAAATTGGTGCTACCATAATATCGGGACCAAAGAAAAATTGGGTATCAGTCCATGACTCATCGTAGCAATGCTCATCATTAGGATATTCCATCCACAATGGCCTGAGCAAGGGAACACCTATCCTTGCTGCATATCTGAACCATGTGTAAAAGTAAGGAAGCAATTTATATCTTAAGGAAATAAATTTACGACTAATTTCCTCAATTTCCTCCCCAAATACCCAAGGCTCCTGACCGTTGGTTGAGATTGCGGTATGGTTTCTACAAAGAGGATAAAATACAGATAATTGTAGCCATCTCACAAATAGCTCAGAATCTGGATTTTCTCTGAATCCCCCTACATCAGCTCCATTTGCAAAGTGCCCGGATAGACCTGAATTTATTAATTTAGGAATGCTTTGAGCCATATGATCCCAATCAGATTTATTGTCACCAGTCCAAATGAATCCATATTTCTGTGATCCTAAATATGAGGACCTGATAAGTAGAAATGTGCGTTTAGGAGCTAGTAATGAATTCAAACCATCATAACTAGCTTTGGCCATCATTTGACTGTAAAGATTGTGAACTTTATAATGATCGACTTCTTCATTGTTGATTTTATGTTTTACCATGTTAGGCATTGTCCCCCTAAGATTAAACGTGGATACCTCATTCATATCATTAAAAAATCCATCAACACCAATATCTAAAAGTTCTTGATAATTTTCTTTCCACCATTCTCTTACATCTTCTCTAAAAAAATCAGGGAAAGCGCACATACCAGGCCAAACTGTATCTTGATACTCTTCACCTTCAAATTGACAGAAGTATCCTTTGTCTTTACCTTCAGTATAGACTCCATATGATTCATCGACCTTAATACCCGGATCAATCATCGGTACCACCTTGAAATCCATTTCATGTAATTCTGTTATCAACTCGGGTAGATTACCAAAATTTACCTCATCCCACGTGAAACATTTGAAGTCATCCATATAATCTATGTCTAGATAAATTGCATCACAAGGGATGTTTTTCTCCCGAAGTGTTTTTGCAATCCTTAAAACCTCTGATTTTGGATGGTATGACCATCTTGATTGGTGATACCCTAATGCCCAAAGAGGAGGGAGGTCCATTTGACCTAAAAGTCTAGTGATTGATTTAGAAAGTGATTTAGGGTTATCAGATACCGATACATGTAAAATAAACTCTCTTGTTTCCAGATCGATTTGTAGTGATGCGCTTTCCTTGAGATCCCACATCTGGTAACCAGGATAATCTAATATAAGTGCAATCCAAGTCTCTTTGTTTGATAAAATTAGTATTGGATAAGATTTGTATAGCGGATCGTGATTTACTTCGAAACTGGAATTATCAATATTCCAAAATTCCCATTTACCACCTTGCTTATTTAATCCACCATTTTTCTCTCCAAGACCATACAAGTGGTCCATATTGTGATTAATTAACAGTCGGGTCCAATTTTCGGAATACAAATAATTTATCTCCATGATGTCTTTGATTAATATTTTATCATCTTGCGTATCGATTGAGAGAGTCCCAAAATCAATAATAAACTCATCCCTTGCTTTTGGTGTTACTCGTATAAAGTCATCACTTAAAACAGTAGGCCATGAAGTAGTGTTAATGTTGAATCGTAAATCACTTGAATCTCCTTCAATCTCAACTCTGTTATTGGTAAATTCAATTTCTAATATATTTTTGACAATATTTTTCTGAATTTGATAAGCTTTAACCGGGTTCTTTGGAGGCTTCTTTCCATAGATAACAAATTTTAACCATAAGTAAAAAGTAAAAAAACCTGGGATTTTTGTTAATAGATTGAACATTCGTAAAATTATCGTCAAATAAGTCTCCTTCTGACGATTTTTCTAAATCATAAAATTAATTGAGGAAGAGAAGGGAATAATTGCACACTATTCTTCGATCATGATAATTTTGATAATGAAATCCCATTAGGAGAAATCCCAATTAGCTGGTCTCTTCATGATTCTGATGATTTTACTGAAAAGCCTAATGAACGTGGGAGTGCTAGTATTAATTTTAAAACAGGGGAAGGAAAGGAAACTATCTCAATGATTTATTATTATGTGGCTGGAGTGGGATTAATAATAATTATCGGAATGTACTTTTTTATTAAATATGTAAAAAATAGAAGAATAACCTAGAAAGGGGATAATATATCACAATAATTCTTTAGATATTTTTCAAAGAATAATCGATGTATAAAAGGCTCAAGTATTCTTCAATCATTATTTCAGTGCGATTCATATGCATTTCATATGTGTTTTATTTAACTATCTTAATTAGTGTGATAGCCATATGTTTCATTATGATAAAGGGATTATATCGGCGATGGCGCGCTTGGGTACTTTACTTGAACCGAGAAATCATTTTTATGTTCGAGTTATTCAAACACCCTGAACTTCCCAGGATGGCTAAAATCCTCATAATTTCCCTTTTAGGTTATGTATTCATTCCAATAGATCTTATTCCTGATTTTGTTCCATTTATTGGCGATTTGGATGATTTTATTGTGATCATAATTTTTTATAAACTTGTAAAACGTATTACACCCTTGGAGCTAATTGAAGGGGTAAGAGCAGATGTGATATCTAATTCGGGAGTATCATGGTATAAAAATAGGCGAACAATAATCATTGCCTCGTTAATATTACTAGCTAAAATAGCAATAACTTTGTTATTCATCTCATTCTTTGATATTAACGAGTACTTGGGAATCTGATTCTTTGGTATGTTTAATATTTAGTTAGTTTAATTAATGTGATAACTATATACCCCATTATGGTAAAGGGATTATATCGTCGATGGCGTGGATGGATTGATTACTGGCACGGCGAGATAATCATTTTGATTGAGCTATTCAAACATCCAGAGCTCCCAAGAATGGCAAAATTCCTAATATTTGCCCTTTTAAGCTATATATTCAGTCCCATAGACTTTATACCTGATTTTATTCCCCTAATTGGTCATTTGGATGATTTTATTGCAATCCCAATTGTTCTTAAATTGGTAAAAAAAGTTACACCGATGGAATTAATGGAACGTGTTAGAGCAGATGTTGCTGCAGATCCCCATAGTTCTTTGTTTAAAAGTAAAGGAACTAAAATTGTAGCTATCTTGATTATTTTGGCATGGATTGGAATAACCTTCCTATTTTTAGTGGTAATCGATGTTGAAAAGTACTGGCATAAGCTCTATTAATGGGTTTTAAAGCTCAAATGATGTTTTTAAACATTATTTCTAATTTAATTTAATCGAATTCTCTAAAAGAGAATCAGTTCCCCCTTTATATATAGAAACGCGAAATATAAATTATGCTCTTACAGATTAATACCAAAGAAAAAAAAGACGTATTGTCTAAATCCCTAGACTCCAACTCCCCTGTGACCCATAATTTTCAACATTACATTGAAAACACATACGGCAAAGGAATTTTGCAAGCATTAAGATATGAGAATCAAAGGCTTTTTAGTCATTATTCAGATATCTTCGGAGATGTTGTTTTCCAGTTGATGGTTAATAAGGTGGGTGAGAAATTGCATCTACCCATCGATTTTATTCTCCATGATTTTAGTTCTTATTTGAACGATTTAAATCAACTATAGCTCCAGAAATTACTATAGAAAAGTCTTAGTCCATTGTCTGATAATGGTACACTAATTTCATTCAAATTATTCCCTTCCAAACATCTTGATAAATAGCATTTGAAATATACATACATATGTCATTAGCTACTAATAATAGCACTGGACTAAGTGGGAGAATTTCAAGGTTCTTTAAATTTATCCACAAGGAATTACATCAGGAAGGAGCTTATCTATTGCCATTAAGAATATTCATTGGAATTGGGTGGCTACGAGCAGCTACAGAGAAATTACTCGAACCCGATTGGCATGATGGAACTGCATTAAAGGCCTTTTTTGAAGCTCAAAGGGAAGAAGGATTACTCAGATTCCCCTTTTATGAAGAATTAATAGATGAAATATTCATACCTAATGCGTCAATAATAGGGTGGATTGTAATTGTAGGTCAAATATTAGTGGGTATCTCAATTCTCACTGGTACTTTTACAAATCTCGGATTAATAGGGGGTCTATTCATGAATCTGAATTTCATCTTAGTAGGCCGAACAAATCCTTCAGCCTTCTATGTGGTAATTCAATTAGTATTATTCATAGGCAATACGGGAGCAGTATTAGGAGTAGACACTTTTCTAACCAAAAAAATACCTTATTCATTTCTAGTAGCCCAAGCAGATCATAAAAGACGATTTTTAACAACTGAAAGATTCTCATTTTTAATAATGTCAATTGCGTTCTTTGCAGGGGCCATTTTTTCTTTTACCTATGTTCAGGATTTCAGTCCAAACAGTGTCGATGATCCTGCAATGCTTTTATTTATTCTTGGGAATCTTGGAGGAATGACTCTATTGATAGATTTTCTAAGATTACAATCACCAGATAAAGATCCACCAGAGATTGATTCTCCTTCAGATATGGCCTATACATTTGGAGAAGTTGGGAAATTCATACATTGGCATGTTAGAGATAACAATGCAGATACTTACATTATAATGGAAAATGGTAAAGTTCTAAAAAGTGGAACTTGGTTATCAGGTGATGAGATTACCTACTCATTAGATCATTTATCAGTAGGCTATCACAGGATTGTATTAACTGTAAGTGATTGGTTTGGTAATTCAAACTCTGATGCGATAGATGTAACCATCCTAGATCCACTTAAAACAGAAAGTTCAAGGATTTTAAATTTGCTACAATATTACCGGGAATCATTGAAAGATCAACTTAACAGTAATGAAAGTACTCTTAGAATAGTTCAGAAACAGCAAACTGATCTTCAAGAGTCTATGGCTAACATGGCAGAAACTACTGACAAATCTATTGCTGAAAAGTATGGGATAGAATTAGGAAAAATTTCAGAAAGAAAAATTTACCTTCAGAATACCATAGACAATATTAGAGACTTGCTTGGCAGTGTTGATCATGAACAACTGAAAATATCTCAGGAGATTGGAGCTCGAAACGAGATTAACCCGGAAGAATAAATGAGAGTAAACATAGGGCAAAAAATTCATCAATCAACTTAATATGAAATTAATGTGTATATGCCCATCATTATTCCAATTATCAGCATATTAATTTATAAATTTGAGTAATGATGCATCGATCCATGACGAATGAATATATAACATTCAAAAATCTAGCCTCAGCAACTGCCATTGTTACTTGGTTATTTGGTGTTGGCTTGGCATTGTTTCCAGAAGATTTACTGGATCTCTATGATGTAACTTTGTTACCAGAAGGACTGCATATGACCAAATTATTTGGTGCAGCCTTTATACTGATTGGACTCCTTGCTTGGTTTGTTAAAGATCTAGAGCCATCTGATATGCGAAGAAATCTAAGCATTAGTTTCATTGTAGGAAACTCTCTTGGTGCCATCTTAATGATCTTAAATATATTCGATGACGATACCGACGCAAACGGAATGGAATGGTTGAATGTGTTTCTTTATTTGATATTCGTGGCTGGATTCGTATATTTAGAATTCATAGACACTGATGATTCACCATCAAAACCTACTGAGACACCTACAGAAACAGAAACGTAATTTAATAACCGATTCATTATATCTCTTAGACTCTCTGATTTACAATGTGCACAACTCATTTATATTCTAAAAAAGAAGATGCGAGCCTTCACTAATCATTATGTTAGTTGTTGAATTATTTTTTGACGGTCATATATTCCAAAAGTAAAATTAATTTTACCAGTTGAATCGAATTCAATAATTGTCATCCCTTCTTGTATAAATTGTCTATTTGTAGCTTCAATACCAAGAAATACACCACTATGAGTTGCTCGCATTTTATAGTGTGCTACCACTTTATTTCCCTCAGCAATTAAATCCTCTAACTCTACAGTGATGTTTGTCAGAATGTTGTCAAGTTTGAGGTATTTTTCCTGAACATATTTTGGACCTGTAAGACCTTTATGATTTGGACCATCTTGATAATCTGGAGATACAATATCCTCGAGCATCTTATAATCTCTTTTAGCAAATATTTCCTTAAACCATACTTGGACTCTCTCCTTCATTTGATTAGTTTCCATAGCGTCAGATTAAATTTGGGAATATAATTGTGAAAGGTTGTCGAAAAGTATTTTGGCAATTTAAAATCACTAATTCGGACGATTTAATTTTGAAACTGGGTCAAAAACATATACGAAAGCGGATGAAAGAACAAGATATTATCTAACTATATTCGTAAGAAATTACCTAAATTCGAAATTTCAGATATTATTAAATAAAAATTAACAACAATCATTAAAATCGAATCATAAAATAAAATCTTGAATATCGTGATGTTGTAGTGAGTAACAATCCAGTTTCTAAATATTATAATATGAATAAAGAAAAGATTTGGGAAACAATTTCGACTCCAGGGATCGTACATAATTATCATCCGTTTTGCAAGGAAAATCCCGTTTTGATCTGGAATGGTAAAGAATCAGTTGATGAAATAATTTATGAAAACGATCGTATTTATCGAAGAGTGTTCAAAGAATGGTATGAAGGTATCGGTTATGATTTATCAATTGAATATAAAGGAAGGTCTCTAGCAGATGTTTTCTGGCGTATCAATGAGGTTGATGATGAAAAGTACGAGTTGAAAATTACTCTAAAACCCCGATTAAATGAGATATTACCAAATGTTCCTCGTTTTCTGCGTTGGATTCCTTATTACGGATTTATTCATTGGCAAATGAATAAGTATCTTGATCATGTAATGAAAGGATTTGATAATTATGTCACTACAGGTGTTGCAGTAAAACCAAATCAATTTGGAAGACACAAGTTTTTTTCATAGAAATTGCCTTTTAGATGGATTAATCTATTATCAGTCCCCAATTATTAAAATATACAACAGATGAGTCAATCAAAGATTATGAATCATATCATTTGCTGCGTCTATGACCATATCATAAGAATCCATCAATTTCAACATTGAGTTTTTCATTGATTCAGCATTATAATCTTCAGCGATTAGCATGATACCTGAAGAGAAATACAAAGAATCATGAAGCAAACCTACTTTGTAATGTACAAATAATTTCGAACCAAGCTTCTTTAATTCAGTGTCGAGTAGATCACGATTGTCATTAGTTATTTTTTCTAAGATAGGTAAAGGATAATCAACCGAGAGTGTCACGAGTAAATGATCCGGATTATCTGGTGAGTAAACCATAAATGGGTTGTGAGAGTCTCGTAGATACAATTTAAAGAGCTGTGTACCATCGGGATTGTAATGTTCCTCAAACGGGATATTCAATAATTCAAGATCCGCCAAAATGGTTTCTAGAAACGTCATTGCCTTATTTATGTTCACACACCAATATAAGGATTAGCTAAGGGAAATTGAAGTACTTAGAAGTAATATTTGAAATAGATTGACAAAAACAATGTTTCATATTCTGAATAGAACCTATATAGAGAGAATTAATAATTGATTTTGATTTCAATATATGACGGGATTCATGTTAAAATATTAAATGAGAAGGATAATACATACGATATGTCAAAATTGGTTATTCTTGCAATCCTAATAATATTGCCATTATCTTTACAATCATTTTCTTCAAGTAACATTGATCTAGATTTAATTGAAGGGACTGATATTTTTGCAAAGGGAGATTACATTACTGTTATGAATAACATTACCTTAGAATCGGAATCCTTCAATATTGAATTCAATGACGTTAGTAAGTCAACTTATAATGGGTTGGATGGTCTTGGAAGAATGGAATTTAATGAAACGCGATATGTTTTTGATACTGCCATACAAGAACACGCTAAAACGTATGTAGATCCAATAAGTGCGGCTCTGTATATTGATTGCCAAACTGATACCTTAGGCGATTCCGCGAGTATGTCTTACGATTTCTGGCCTCAAGCAGATCAATTTATCAATGGTTCTCAAATCTTTGAAGGAAATTATTACAATTTAACTATTATAAATTCTGGAATGTTCCAAATTGGAAATTCATCAATTGAAACTTGGATAGCAAATGGGAGAGCATTAAACAACTTTGCGGATATTAATATAACCATGAGAATTATGAAACTTAACGGATTAACCCTATCATTTAATGGTTATGTACAAACAACTGGATCGTATTCTTGTGATGGTACATACGCACTCGGAAGCCAACGAATTGAAATTAACTCAACAACCGTAGGACTACAATTAAGCAACTACGGATTAAATATAACTTCACCCTACGCAGAACATTTAAAATTTGACTCCACCGCAGTTTCACCGGATCCTACTGTTTCGCCTCCCACATCTTTTACATCAACAGATTATAGAACGGTGTCAACAACAACAATGTCAACTACAATTATCTCAACAACAACTATGACTTCTAGTTCGGCCACAACAAGCACTCCGACTCATTCTAATGAAACACTTGAGACTACATCAGACTCTTTACTCCAGGATACAGATGACACATTGGAGTTGCCATTTAATTACATGTTTGGAATTTACTCATTCGTTTCAATAATTGCTCTAAGAAGGTTCAAAAATTAAGTTTTCAAATAATTCATATGGTATATATTAATTGATGAGGAATTGAAGTTGGGAATTTTAATCTGTAATTTACAAAATTTCAAGAAACTTTCGAATATCAACCTCATTGTTATAGACATGCAAAGTCACTCTAAAGCCATTATCACGAAAACTAACATAAATTTTATTATTTTTGAGACGTTCCAAAGTTGATTGTATTTGAGAAAGATCCTTTGGGACAAATCGCAACATTGCTGATCGCCGATTTGGTGAAAGATCACTGATAATTGTGTATTTAGTTGTATCTAATCCAGATATAAGTTGATCAAGCAAGTTGAGGACATGGGCATAGATTTTATCGATCCCAACGCCCAATAAAAACTCCAGTGATGCATTCATACCCATTATATTTAGGAAAGAACTGTGTCCACCGACATCGTATCTTGCTGCACTTTGTACTGGATTAAATTCATAGTCATTGAGTTTCCCAAAATCTTTTGAATTACTCATTCCCATCCAGGTTGGCATTGTAACTGAAATCTCGCGTTGGAATGATTTAGCAACATACATAAACCCAGTTCCGTATGGTGAAAGCATGTATTTGTACCCACTGGCAATAATAGCATCCACAGGAGTCTCATTGATGTCAATTGGTATTACCCCAATTGACTGAGTACAATCCAATACCAACCATGCACCGACTTCTTCACACTTAACCTTAAGTGATTTGAGATCCATAAGATAACCATTGGTCCAATGGGGATAGTCAATTGCAACTACCTTGACACCTGGAATTATTTTATTTTCAAGTTGCTCTTGTGTAACAAGATCACCAGGTGCCGTCCATTCGATAAAATCTATCACGACCCCTTTTGATTCTAACCTCATCCATGGATAGACGTTTGATGGGAAATTACCTCTTATCATAAGTATGGTATCCCCTTGTTGCCAATCTATGCCCTGGGCAATAATATTTATCCCATAGGAGGTGCTTGTTGTAATGGCAATCTCGTCTGCTTCTGCTCCAATTATTTTGGCGATCAAATCACGACTCATATCCGGAATGTCAAACCACATATGGTCAATCAAATTCCATGGTTCCGATTGTAATTCAATTGCCTGTTGGATTGCTTTCTGAGACACTTTTGGAAGAGGCCCTTTGTGAGAGGCATTAAGAAAAACTATATCGCCAAAATCATTAAATGCATTTCTGTAATCCATATCCTTATTTTGTGGATAGATTCTAAACTATTTTTACTTTCAGTCTAATTGGTTATTTATAATCTACTTTACACTCATTTATTGAACTCGATATTGCATTTCTCAGATGTTTTCTGAAGCTTGTTTCTAAATTATCATGAGTAAGTGATGGTGTAGTTTTTTGTAAACACAAGCTTAATTCACTGGCAACTAATGTTAACGCTTCGGTAGAAAGTGCTTTGACAAATTCCTGAACCAGTGCAGAGTCTCCACTAATATCAAGAGTAAGATTTCCTCTCCCTTTTCCACTTACTGTTATTTTCTTATCCCCTGCTTTTATTGTCATTATCATCATATTATCCAAAGGATTGTTGAATACCATGTCCTTTTCGTACTGGGGATTATTTTTCATTAGGGATTTAAGTGCAGTTTTCATGAATTCTCTGCTTAAAATCTCTTCTCGAATATTTAATGTGATATCCTTATGAGATTCATCATCCGAGGATTTTGATATATCCATATCAGATACAGGATGAGCCATATTAAATAAATAAGAGTTGAAATACATAAAGTTTCTTATCAAGCAATATAACCCATTTGTAAATAAGTTTAAAACCTCAGCGATGATTTTAAATGTAATTATGGCTGGAAATGAATTTTCCTTCGTTTTTCTCTTATTATCAATTATACTTGTTTTGGTTAAAATTGTACATGAACTGATGAAGAAAGTGGGATTACCAGAGGTTGTGGGTTAAATATTATTAGGAATAGGGCTGGGTCCTTCACTGATAGGCCTTATCGCACTTGATGGGTCGGGCGACAGTTTATTTAGCTCTTTTTCATCATTTGATGAGCATCAAATTGATTTGTCAATTGATATTTTATTATTTATTTCTGAACTGGCAGTGTTATTACTTCTGTTCCAAGTTGGATTGGATACCGATTTGGGTAGTTTACGAAAATCGGGAAAAAGTGCAGCCTACGCATCATTCGGGGGCATGTTAATACCATTTATTGGGGGACTAGTTACGATTTGGATTATTTCCTTATCCAAACCGTCAATGCTACCCCAAGGAATTTCTACATCAAGTACTGCGTTATTTTTTGCGGCAATTTTAACCGCAACTAGTATTGGGATTAGCATTCGGATTTTTATGGATTTGGATCAATTACACTCCCCTGCGGCCAGAACGATGATTGGAGCTGCAGTGATTGATGATATTTTTGCAATTTTATTACTGACAATTACGATTGCTTTTATTGATTCGGGATCTAGTTTTACATTGGAGTCTTTGATTGAAATTGGAGGTATTCTGGGTTCAATGATGATATTTTTTGTTATCTTAATTTTATTCGCAAAATTCCTTCTTCCTCGAATATTAAAATCGATGGAGAATAGCAATGATAGATATTTACCTATTATTGTCGCGTTAGCGTTATTGTTTTTCTTATCTTGGCAGGCAGGAGAAGTACATTTAGCACCAATTATTGGTTCTTTCCTTGCCGGAATACTACTTCAGTCTTATGACGAATTTGCAAGTAGAATTCGTCAACAAATTGCGCCGATGGCACACTGGATGGTGATATTCTTTTTCATTTCTGTTGGTCTACGAGTCAATCTTGGAGAAGTATTGACTTTCGAAGTTGCACTCATATCATTAATGATCATTGTTGTAGCCATTCTTACAAAAGTTGTAGGTAGTGGGGTGGGTGTATATTTGGCTGAATCCTCATTTGAATCATCCCTTCTTGTTGGTATATCTATGGCTGCAAGAGGTGAGGTTGTCTTAATTTTTGCTTCATTAGGTTTGGAACTGGGAATAATTTCTACAGCCTTGTATTCATCATTAATACTCTTAGTGGTATTCAGTGCGGTGATTGTGCCAATCTGGTTGAAATATTCAATTAATGAGTTTAAGCCAACTCCGGTAACGTAATTATCTAAACTACGAATTCGATAAATGCTATCTTTTGAACATGCAGGTTTTGAGTCAAAGAATGATAGAATCTTTCCAATTGGATTTGAAGATTAATTTTCTTGTTTAACAGGTCGAGCTTTTATTCACTAATTTTAGTTAATTGTCTCTGTGCCATAATTTTTTCTCGATCACCTATCTCGCCTGTCTTAACTAAAAACATGAATGCAGCCCCTATTATTAGGAAAAGCATTGAGAAGTAAAATAAATTTTCTATACTTGTTATACTCATATATATCCCTGCAAATGTCGGACCAAGTACAGCAGCCAAACTAGTAAAGGCATAATACAGACCAGTTCCTATTCCATTATCTTTACTGTGCTCCCATATAATGACAATCGAATTAACTGTGACTAATCCCCAACCAGATCCTGCAAAAATAAAAGATAACCTAAAACCGTTTTGCCAGCTTATTGGGATGCCCAAGGTGCTAGTTTCCCTAATAGATATTGCAATAACAATTCCAATAATCATTATGATTGCTCCAATTTTTGAAGTATTGATTCTTCCATACTTTTGCCCCATGAACCCCCCAATCACAGCAAATACAACAAAAATTATTGGAAAGATGAATATTACTGATCCTGCCTCTCCCGTTGCATAATCACTGTCTTTATCAGGTAAAAACACATTCCACACAAAGGTGCTATAGAAAGCTTCAATTGTATTTACAGCCATAAACCAGCTTGTAATGGCCATTATCATGTATATCAATGATTTGTTGGGTGATGTCATCGCATAATTCAATTCCTCATACAATTCTGAAGTGATACTTTTCAAAGATTCAGAAATTGAGCTTGAGGGACTTTTGGACTTCAACAAATCACTTTGATCATTTGAACTTTTATATTTTGGAGATTCTCTAATAAATGTAACAAGGATTAGCAAAAAGATCAGCATGCTTAATGAA
>JAAFKL010000317.1 GCA_021399405.1 Candidatus Heimdallarchaeota archaeon
AACCTTGGACCCTTATCTTCATCAGCTAATGATACCACATTTGATGTAACCGCACCTGGAACAGTGACTGGCCTCACGGCAACGGCTGTTAGTGCATCACAAATAAACCTTAGTTGGAACGCAAATTCAGAAGCGGATCTACAACTATACATGATATATAGGAATGGATTATGGATTGCAAATACAAGTTTGACAACATTCAGTGATACAGGTCTTAATGAAGGAATAACATACAATTACCAGGTATCTGCAATTGATAGTTCTGAAAATGAGGGTATTTATTCCGCAATAGCTAGTGCAACAACACTAGACTATACCCCACCTTCTCAAGTAACGGGTCTCACGGTGTCAGCAGTAAGTGGATCACAAATCAATCTCAGTTGGAATGCTAATTCAGAACCTGATCTGCAAATTTACATGATATATAGGGATAGCGTTTGGATAGCAAATACTAGCTTGACTATCTACAGTGATGTGGGACTTGATAGCGAGACAATGTATAGTTATTATATCGCAGCAGTGGATAATTCAGAGAACAAGGGTCCCAATTCAGTCACTGTAAGTGATACAACACCTGATGTAACACCACCAAGTCAGGTTTTAGGGTTATCAGCAAACATAATTGGTGAATCACAGATTAACCTTAGTTGGAACGCAAATTCAGAACCGGATCTACAACTTTACATGATATATAGGGATGGGGTATGGATTGCTAATACCAGCCTGACATCGTACAGTGATACCGGTCTTAATGATGGGATAACTTATAATTACCAGGTATCTGCAGTAGATAATTCTGAAAATGAGAGTATTTATTCTGCAATAGCTAGTGCAACAACACCCGACATCACTCCGCCTGCTCAAGTAACAGGTCTTACAGCGACTACTGTAAGTGGATCACAAATCAATCTCAGTTGGAATGCAAATTCAGAACTTGATCTGCAACTTTATATGATATATAGGGATAGCGTTTGGATCGCAAATACTAGCTTGACTATCTACA
Organism: Candidatus Heimdallarchaeota archaeon; assembly: GCA_021399405.1. The sequence continues at coordinate 1,004 of JAAFKL010000317.1, forward strand.
GTGATGTGGGACTTGATAGCGAGACAATGTACAGTTATTATATCGCAGCAGTGGATAATTCAGAGAACAAGGGTCTCAATTCAGTGACTGTAAGTGATACAACACCTGATGTAACGCCACCAAATCAGGTTTTAGGGTTATCAGCAAATACGATAAGTGCATCACAAATAAACCTCAATTGGAATGCAAATTCAGAACCGGATCTACAACTATACATGATATATAGGGATGGAGTGTGGATTGCTAATACAAGCCTGACATCGTACAGTGATACCGGTCTTAATGATGGAATTACTTACAATTACCAGGTATCTGCAGTTGATATTTCTGAAAATGAGGGCATTTATTCCACAATAGCTAGCGTAACCACACCAGATATCACCCCGCCTGCTCAAGTAGCAGGTCTCGCGGCGACTGCTGTAAGTGGATCACAAATCAATCTTAGTTGGATAAGTAATAGTGATACTGATATTCAATTATATATGATTTATCGAGATGGTACTTGGATAACGAATGAAACTGACACTTCATATATTGATATAGGTCTAGCAGATGGTACTACATATGATTATGGGATATCAGCAGTTGATTCATCAGAGAATGTGGGTATTTCTTCCTACATCAGTGTTCGTACACTAGATAGTGTTCCGCCTTCCCAAGTCACTGGTTTGCAATCTCAGATAATAAGTGGAACTCAAATTTATATTAGCTGGGATGCAAGTTCAGAATCAGATTTACTGCTTTACATGATTTATAGAGATGGTTTATGGATAGCTAATGAAACAGGAAATAACCATTTAGATTTTGCCTTGAATGATGGTACAACTTACATTTATCAAGTATCTGCTGTTGATACATCGGAGAATGAAGGAATAAAATCATCAACAATTATAGTAACTACCCCAGATGTAACACCACCCAATCAAGTAATTGGACTTTCGGCGATGGTGATAAGTGACTCTCAAATCAATCTTAATTGGGATGCAAATTCAGAAGAGGATTTACAACTCTATATGATTTATCGTAATGGGATCTGGATTGCCAATGAGACAGGTGCATTTTACAGCGATTATGGTCTTGATGATGGGATAACATACTATTATCAGGTTTCAGCAGTTGATAAAACAGAGAATGAAGGTTTAAAATCAAGTAATGTAAGTGCCACAACTCCAGATATAACAGCCCCTGAACAGGTGACCGGTCTCATCGCAACACCATTTAGTGACTCACAAATTGATTTAAGTTGGGATGCAAATTCAGAACCAGATTTACAACATTACATGGTTTATCAAAATGGATTATGGATCGCCAATACATCTTTGAATTTTTATGCAGATATTGGACTTAATTTTAATACGAAATATACTTATCTCATAATTGCAGTTGATAAATCTGGTAATATTGGTATTCAATCAGAACTTGTTACTGCTACTACCTACCCTCGAACAATAGAATTTTCAATTACAGATATCTCTGATTTAACTGTTCTTATCGATGATGAATTTGTATTAGAATGGAAAATAACTGGTTATGGAGGGCAATATGATATAACTTTGGATGGGATCGCTGTTCAGTCAGCCGATTGGGTTGATGGTGAAGTCATTAAATTTAAAGGTAGTTTCAATTCTGCAGGAAATTATGTTATTAAAATAATTATAATCGAAAGTGAAACTAATCTGGTTATGACTGACATAATCAATATTGAAGTAATCCTTTTTGAGATAGTTGATTATTCTCCAATCATGATAATAGGATTAGAGGGAAATCAAGTGACTTCTGTTGATTTCACATGGACATACCGTTCAGGAATAGACTTCACATATGAAATAATTAATGAGAAGGGTGAGGTTATAAGCAATAATTATGCACATAAAGGTGAAAGCCAAATTGTATATACCATGTCATTCAACTATGAAAATGAAGGCAATAAATACGAAATTGTGCTAGTTATTGACCTAAAAAATGGTTTAATATTCGAAAGTACTATTGTATATATTGTAACAGATCAAATACTTGATATCTCAACAAGCATTAATGACAAAGAACAACAGTTTATAGTGACAATGAACTCGTTAATTGAGTATGAAATCAAATTTAGGGTAACAATAAAGTGGGACACATCAATAGAAGGTTTTGACCTAAAATTAAATGATGCATCATTTAATCCAACTTATGATGAAGGATTTCTCTCATTTGAAGTTACATTATTTAAATATCAATCTGATTTAACCATAGTATTTGATTATGTGCAAGAGAATGAAGAAGAAGTTCCAATAAATGTACGAGTGGATGGATATATATTGTCAAATGAAAAATATTCTATCTATGGTGCTGAAAAATTAATTTTGGATTTTGATCACCAAATTCCTACAGCAAGTGATAGTGAATTTCTACCATTTAACCTATATTTTTCATTATTTGCCTTAATATCATTAATAACCCTTATCAAATATCGGAAGAAATAATCCAAGTTGAAATTGCTTTTTAATTGAACTTGATTACAAAAAATAATTGATTTGAATAATTACATGAAATAATTTAATTAGTATATATTTCATCATTCATGCGAAGGTTTTATTGATTGTTTGAAAATTGATATGATGACAAGTAAAATGAAAATAAAACTAATCGGTATTTCATTTATACTTGGATTAACAATGATTTTAGTGAGCATTCCCTGCATAGATGGTAATGTTACATTGATTAGAAGTACAATTGGGGTGTATAATCAGAATACAATTATCTCTGATCAGGAGAGTGAAATATCACTCTTACCTATTACAATGGAACAAAACTATGAGAGAAATTTCATAATTCAATCTGTACAGTATTGGAATAATTTTTACTTCTCAGGTAATTACATAGATCAAAATAATTCCACAGGGTTTGAAGATATATTTATTGGTAAAATCATACCTGAATCTTTTGCAACTGAATTAATCGTTACATTCGGAGGAATGTCTAGAGATATCTCCTTGGATATGGTCATAGATACTCATGGAAATATCGTAATTGTTGGACTGACGTATTCAAATGATCTACCAGTAACGTCCAATAATTTAAAAATAGGTACTGAGACTTTATTCTTGGCTAAATTTAATAATACGGGTCAACTAATTTTCAGCACTTATTTTGGTACAGGCATGGAATATAATCCTACCATAGCCATAGACAAAAATGATAATATCTACCTTGGTTCTGTTACTAAATCATCTGACTATCCATTACTCAATGAAATTGATGATTCATTAAATGGGATCACAGATATTGGTTTTTCAAAATTTACACCTGATGGTGAATTATTATACAGTACATATATTGGTGGAGGTTTAGTTGAAGAAAGCCCTTCAATTGCAATTGATAATCAAAATAATGTTATGCTAGCCTTTTCCACCTTTTCTCAAGATGTAACAACGCAAAATGCAATATATGCAAGCAACCAAGGGGCTTCTGATTATTTCATATCAAAATATACACCATCTGGAAATTTGTTATATGCGACATACCTTGGCGGATCAAGCAGTGATCTTAATCCTTCTATTGATGTGGATGTATTAAACAATGTTTACATAACAGGATCAACTAGTTCTTCTGATTTTCCAACATTGGATTCTAATCTTATATCATTTTCAGGTGGATATGACATTAGTCTCTCAAAATTAGCTCCAACTGGATATCTGATTAATAGTAGCATCATTGGTGGTGGAGGTGCAGAAGAGGATCCAAAATTAGAAATTAAGGATGAAAATATATTATTAGTTGCAGAAACCAAGTCTGTTGATTTTCCAATAATTGGAGGTTATGATGATACTTTGAATGGGGATTCTGACTTCATAATGATTAGATTCAACCTTCATAGTAAACTTATGGCAAGCTCATATCTTGGAGGTTCAGATTTTGAGTTTTATCCCAAACTAACAGCATATAATAATGACGCGTTTCTTGTATATGGAAGATCTTTGTCTCTTGACTATCCTACTACGTTTAATAACGAATTAATTACAGCAGAAAGGAATGTAATTACTCTTATTATGGATGATACAACTATTGTATCAAGCAAAGTATTATCAGGAGAGGACATTGTTCACACAACAGATATTACATATGATAATTCAGGAAATATAATCCAAATTGGAACCACCTCATCTAATTATAAATTAATCCGCTCAGATAACCCTTTAAACAATTTTAATGGATATCTTGATGTTTATATAACAAAATCATATCCCAATGGAACTGAAATATGGACAAAATATATTGGAGGAAGGAAAAGTGAAGATCTTGTGAAGATGGTCATAGATTCAGAAAATAACATAATTGCTATAGGTGTAACCTACTCAAATGATTTTCCGGTTCTAAATTATTTTGATGGAATATCAGATGGTCTTTTTTCTGACTTTTTTGTTATGAAAATTTCAGAAAATGGGACTTCTCTATTTAGCACTTATCTGAAAGGGTCTTGGTATGAAAACAGTCCTTCAGTCACAATAGACACCAAAGATAATATTATTATTGCAGGGACTACATTTTCAGATGATTTTCCGATCTTAAACGCCCAGGATAACCAAATGGATGGAATTTCAGATTTAATCTTATCTAAATTTGATAAATATGGGAATTTGATTTTTAGCACATATTTTGGTGGTAGTAGTGCAGAAGATAATGCACAATTAATTACTGACAATGAAGATAACATTTATCTCACTGGTAATACAACCTCGATCGATCTCAATGTTACCAATGGTGAATACTCAAACTATAATGGTGGTGGTGATGCCTTTATAGCTAAATTTAACAAATTGGGAGAATTAATTTCAAATACTTACTTTGGTGGCTCCGGAATGGATAATATTGTATCCATTGCCTTAAACTCAGAAAATGAAGTCGTATTTTCTGGTACAACTGCTTCTGAAAATTTTCCCATCAAAGATGCAGCATTTTCAACAATTTCCGGTGGTTTTGATATATTTTTATCAAAATTATATTCTTCTGGTCAGCTTCAATGGAGCACATTTCTTGGAGGTTCAAATAATGATTTTGCTACCCAAGTTATCATAATCAACAATGATCAAATTGTATTAGGAGGAAATACACATTCCAGTGATTTCCCAACTGTTAATGCTCAGGGTTCTAATTATAATGGAAATCAAGATATGGTGTTTACTATATTCAACCTGAATGGAAATTATATATTCGGCTCGTTACTTGGAGGAGAAAACCGAGATTCTTTAAATAATATTGCATTTTCGGGAATCGATTTATTTGTTATTTCAGGAAAAACTGAATCTATTAATTTACCACTCTCTGAAGCGAAAGCACCAGGTGTATCACAATTTACATCAATAATATATATTGGTGATCCTGATTCTGATCAAGACAACCTAACCTACTTTGAGGAATATCATTTAGGTACAGATCCTCAAAATAATGATACTGATAAAGATGGCATGGATGATGGATGGGAGGTTTTGTACAAGCTTAACCCATTAATGGATGATTCATCAAATGATGATGATAATGATGGATTAATTAATCTGGAAGAATATCGATTATCAACTAATCCCAAAATAAGTGATACTGACGATGATGGAATTCCAGATGGGTGGGAGGCAGAATATGGTCTTAATCCCTTAATTGATGACGCTTCAGTTGATTTGGATGAAGATGGTTTAAACAATTTAAATGAATACTCACAAAAAACGGATCCTACAAACAAAGATACAGATGAAGACGGAATGCCTGACGGTTGGGAGGTTGAACATGGATTAGATCCATTACAAGATGATTCGGATGAAGATCCAGATGAAGATGGCATTATTAATATTGATGAATATAGAAACAATGGTAATCCAAACGAACCTGATAAATCAAATATCGAAATATGGAATTACATTATACCGATTTTTATTACAATAATTGCATCCATGCTATTGTGGTTATTAGAGGTTAAATTTAAAATATTTTCCAAAATAATCTAAATGCTTTGTAAATTAACTGCTTTACACACTCATATATTTTTACTCGAATTATCAGATCGTTTTATAAAACTTGAAAGTTGGACAATTAGAAATAGTGAAAATAATATTATTAATATTGATGTTTTTTCACTATTCGATATTTCTATATCAACATCGAATATATCTCCACCCAGTAGACCAGAGGACCTAATTAAATTGAAAATTGCATAACCCGTGGCATATATCATCCCTAGGACAGAATAAAACTCTTTGATTTTGCGAAAGTCACTAGAGGGAATTAAACCTTGTCTTTCTATTTTAAATTTTGTTTCTTTAAGATGATTTTGCAATTCGATTATCGTAGTGATTTTTTCAATATCTTTATTGATTTCATCATCTAATTTCAATTTATTTAATCTAATTATTCTTTCATTTAATGATTTGATCATTATCTCTTTGACATCATGGTACTGATTAGTTATTTGTAGCATTTGAATAAATTCAATTATCAAGTAAATAATGGATTGAAGTAAGATCAGAAGTAGTACGATTGTGAAAATTGCTCTTAAGAGTGGTCTTAATCCGATATAGGAATTAATAATTGTATAAGCAAGTAAATTAATTACATAAAGAACCTGAGTTATATAAAAAAGAATATTGATTGAAAATAGAGATATTGTCTTGAATGAATAATCGACAGCCCTTATTTTGTAATTATTTATTCCAAACTCATTAATACTCCACTCAAGATACCTATTGGGATAATTATTCATGAAAGTATAAACATAGCTTTTTTTACTTGAATCAAAAGATTTCCCAATAATTGGATATTGGTATATTTTTCTAAATGCAAAAGAACCGTATTTGGATAAATTAATAATTCGTTTATTGCTTTGTTTTATTTGTTGTACTTCTAATAACTCCTTTCTTGGTTCTTCAACTGTCTGATATAACTCATATATATTTTTTTCATAAGGAATTAATTTATTTTCTTTATTCCCAATTGCTCTTTGATATATTTCATCGGTTTCTGTAAGGAGGATAATAAACCCAATTATTACAAAACTGCTAAAGAAAATATTTTTTTGATCTGGCTGATCCCATATCGGCTTATCTATTAATGCAAGTATATATGATTGAAAGGAATTAACGAAACCCAAAGATATTAAGAAAAAGGCTAGTACAGTCTTTAAAGCCAAATCAAAATAAAGTATGAAATTATTTTTTTTGTATGGTTTTTGAAATGGAAGGCGTTTCTTCCTATTAAAAATAGATAAAAACATCTCAATAATTTCTTGAAGCCTTAAGTGCTGAAAAATAAAAATCAATATAATAAAAATTGTTACTTGATTAACTATGTAATATCCATAAAAGTAGATATCATCTATATTAATTAATATTAAACATAATATAAACAGGGTGAGTTTAGAAAATGTGCTAGTAATTAATTTAAAGTCTGTAATATGCGGAATTTTTTTTGAATTGAATTTTTCAGCCTCTATTTCATAATATGAGATCTCTTTTTTCAAATTTGAAATATCAATTGTATCAACCACCTCTTGAATGATTTTATTAAAATTATTTGAATTCTCAATCATATCCTCCAAAATATACAATCTATATTAAAAGAAACTCCCTTGCCATCGTATTCATGCAATTCAATTATTAGATCTATAAATTCATCAAATTTTAACATTCAATAAATTCTAGTTAGATGAGTTCCCAACTAAATACAATTTAATCAAGTCTTGGTTAAACATAATAATTTCTAATAATTTCTTGTTATGCTTATTTGCCTGTTGTTCAACAACTATTAGGAGCTCATCTACCTCTTCTGCGGTATTATACAGTCCAATAGTCACCCTGACAGCTCCTGGCATCTTGGGATCAAGCCCTGCCTCCACCTCTTTCTTCATGTTGACCCTAGACCACGGATAATTGATCTAACAAAGATCCTCCCTTCTTTCGTTAAATGGTAGACTTTTTTATTCTTGAACCATCTTTTTCAAGCTGTTCTTTTATATATTTATTCTTGGCAAGTTCATGTAAAAACGGGTAGAGGGTCCCTTGACTAAGTGATTTGCCAGTTGACTTTTTGAATTCTGACATAAGATCATAGCAGCATTGTGGTTTATCATGTAGTTGAAAGAGTATGAAATTTTTTTATATAGTATTAACCTTTATTTTTATCTTATTCATAGATATCACACAATCCATTACATGTCAATCCGATCACAATTACTCAAATTTAGGTTTCTTATACCTCTTGAGTAACAATGAACTTGTTACCACGGATACTGATGAAAATGCCATGGCTAATCCTGCAACTGCAGGTGGTAAGATGAAGGTACTCCCAGTCAGTAGTCTAATTAATAGAATAAATATTCCTGCGGCGATAGGTATTCCAATAATATTATTACCAAAAGCCCAGAAGAAATTCAACTTTATTCTATTGAAAGTCGTCTTAGACAGATCTATTGCTGTCACAACATCTCTTAAGTCACTTCTCATCAG
>JAAFKL010000048.1 GCA_021399405.1 Candidatus Heimdallarchaeota archaeon
CTATCCATCATCTAAGCTCTGCTCTAATTGTGGGTGGAAAGATAGTGAGTTACAGTTATCGGATCGGATGTTTAAATGCCAGGGATGTGGTCTAAACATAGACCGTGATCTGAATGCAGCTTTGAATTTACAAAAGTATCCGGTTGATAATATAGAAGAATATCTATATGATTTGTATTTGAGTATCCCAGATAATGATTTTTCAAACGTCGCGGTGAGTTACCACGAGACGATAAACGCCCGAGTGAGGTCGTGTCAGACACCTGTATTGGTGCATCAGACCAATGAACCGGGAAGGGAAGTTGAATATAATGTCTAGCTATTTCTAGATTTATTCAAGTTCTGAGTAACGGTATTGGTTAGACACATATCGTTTTTTAATTTGCAATATTGATTAGCTAAATTCAGTAAAGAAACGACTCATTTCCTCTAGTACAATATTAATTAATAGGAAATCGTAATATAGCTGCCAATCCACCAAAATTATTCAATAAATCTGAAAGTTCTTGCATTGAGCTAATTATCTTCACTTTACCCCTATTTGATTTGACAATAGAAATCAGCTCAATTATCTTGTTTCTCTCAGCTACAGATCCTCTTATTAATTTATCAAGAACAAGTAAATTTTCTATTGCCCCAAGATTTGCAGCTTCAAAAACTTGATTTGAATATGCAGTTTTACCTGTCTCCGTACCCAATTCATCAAAAAATGATTGTATCAAGTTTGCTTGTTCTGCAGCTTCATTACCTTCAATATATTCCATTGGTAGATGATTTAACACAAGTTCTCGTATCCCCGGTTTACCAGCCGATTGAGTTGCTTTGAAGTGAATTTTGGGAAATAGTGATGGATATTGCATTTTTACGTAATCAGCATAATTTTCGCGAGTAAAACCGGGACCTCCAATGATAATATAATCTGCGATACCTTCCGAATTTTTTTCGATTAAGAATTTAGATATTGTTTTGAAGAACTTATTCTTTCCTTCTATATGTTGTTTCGAATCCCCACTTTTTCGTGGAATGGATGGATCTATCTCTAAAATCACTTTGGTTGCGTGTGTTCCTACCCTTGCGATTATTGCTGATTGATCATCAAGACTAATTATCATTAACCCAGTTGATTGTCCAACGATAGCATTTTCTAGATTATTTAGATCATATTGTTGCCAGGGTTCTTTCTTTTGAATTGAAATTTGTTTAAATAATTCGACTTTAATGGTGTGATAACTTCCAATGGTAATATTTGTATCCGAAGCCTCTACAATCTTCCCCCTGACTCTAATAATATCCCCAAATCCGTGAAATTCTGTTTGCTCTGTTTTAATAGTCATGAAAACCTGAGTTCTCTTTTTTGAATCAGATCCTCCTTCATCTCTTTTAATTCTGCGTGATGCTCTGGTTGACACCCTATCATTTTCTAGGATTACGTTATATAAGACATATAGATCATCCATATGTTTAGGAATAATCGTTAGTTTGTGATTGTCGATATCATGTTCAACAAACTTCACAAAATGATCTAAATTTAATTCTTTAGTAAACTAGCGAATTATACATAAATAAATCTTAAATCCAAGCTGTACTAGTGTAAATTGTTCAAATACAAACTATATCTGTCAGTAAATATTTTAGGCTCATAAAAAAGAGCAAATCAGCTGACCCCTATGGTTATTATGTTGGAACGTCCCGTTGGAATTTACTCGAAGAAAAATGCAGTAATTATCAATGAAAATGAGACTATAGGTTATACTTTTCAATTTATGATAAAATATAACATTCGCCACATATCAATCATTGATGATACTTTGTCTTTAGTGGGGATAATTACTGCTTATGATATCTTAAGGGAGCTTATTAAGTCTCCAAGTGGTAAATTTTTGAGTATAAAAAATTCAGAAATAATGAAAAAAGATATTTTTTATGTGAATGCAAGAGATACAATACGTAATACGATTTTAACAATGAACAGTCTAAATTTCAGTGCCCTACCAGTGTTAGTAGGAAAGTCATTTGATGGGATGTTTACAGAAAATGACATTATTTGTTTGGATAATATTTGGGATGGAGTCCCTGATGCATTATATACTCCAGAAAAAGGGATTGGGCATCTTATTGATCAAACTGATATTATTTCACAAGAATTTACATTATTAGACGCCGCAAATAAAATACTTGAAACCGGAAAAAATTTTATATTAATAAAAAACAATGAAAATAAATTTTCAGGAATAGTATCGATCAACAAGATCATGGGGGCAATCATACCACTTTTGATGTTTGCTAAGGGAGATGTTAATTTTTTTAAGAATGTTAAAATCGATACAATAGTTAGGGAAGCTGTTATTGAGCGGAAATCACCTGGATTACTCATGATAACAAAGAATCTCATGAGATCAAAAGGTATCGAAGCAGTAGTTCTTTTTGAAAATGACGAACCAAAAAAATTAGTTACACAAACTGATCTCGTAGGACATCTCGCCAAATATATTTGAAACTGGGTGAAATAAATCTCTTCAGGAAAACTTGTTGTAAAAATAATCACTCCTTATCACCCCAATAGGGATCGAAACGACATTCTAAGATTAGAAGTACTAATTTTCAGTGACCCCATGTCTGGAGCCCTCATAGATTATCTTGTTAAAAAATATGGAATTGAATATTTCTCTGTTGTGGATATATCAGGTAATCATCAATTAGATGGATATATTCTTGCTGGAATTGAATCATCAAATAATTTGTATATATTCTCATTGGCTATTAAAGAAACTTTTGAAAAACAAGGATGGGGTTCAAAATTATTAAATTCAGTTATTACAAAAGCTAAAAATAATGGAATAACTCATATTAATCTTCATGTTGAAATAAATAATTCCACCGCTCAGAATTTATATCAAAAATTTGGATTTACAAGGAATGAGCTTGTAAAGAACTATTATGGGCCGGGAAACGATGGAATTTCAATGGAATTACAATTATAATCAGAAATCAAATGAAGGTAGATCTGGGATATCTGTCTCTATGTCCTCTTCTTCTTGCTCATTACTTGTTTGTTGATCTGATACATCAGCAAGCGGTGGTTTTTGGTCGAATGGAATACCCATCTCTTTTGCTCGTTTTGAAGCACGTTTGTACCTTCTCTCGATACGTTTTTTAATATGATCGGGCATGACTTTTCCTTCAAATTCTTTAAGAAGGTTTTCTGCAATCTTCTCAAACCGTCGTGATCCTAGAGATTTGATTGAAACTCTCGCTAATTCCCTGAGAACTCTTAGATTCATGAGAATACTATATTTCTCAGCTAATCCACCGATAATAATTTCTTCAACCGTTTCCTCTCCTAGTGCTTCAGTATACCCTAAAATTTCAGTTTCCCTTATCAGTCGTTCTTGAGTCTCATCTCCAACTCTTGTTCTAAATTGGGTCAGGACTTCCCCTATTGCCATGGCAAAGATAACTTCACCACCCATCATTGATATCATTGAAGGTCCACCCATTTCCATTCCTTTTAATTTATTATTAAAATTGGATACAATTGATGCAAAGTCTAACTCGAATAATTCGGCATATTCATGGAAAGTTTTTACATAGTTGCCTTCTAACCAGTATCTTCCCCCATGAACTAAGATTTTGATAGTTTCCTGTATTATCGAATCTGCCCCCCTGATCTTGTATTTCTCTCGCCCAATCCGATCAGTTAGAATATCAGATCCTTCATAAAATTGTTGTGAGAGTAAATCATTAATTATTTCACCCATTTGGGCATCATCAAAATCAGCTTCTCCAAGTTTCCCACCCCTATCTTCCAAAAATTTTATATCTTCCACAACATCGTGGACTACTTCTACCTGTAAGATTTGTCCCCGGATGCTAAATTTAACCTCCATACCCGCTTTAATATCCAATCTATCTCGATATTTAGCTGGAATGACAATTTGGCCTTTTTTGGAAACTTTAATATTATTCAACCACCATTATCTAGATTTCAGTTGTAAAATTCAACCTATCCTATCTAAAAGCAAAATGACATTCAAATTATATAAATAAACTTATTACTAAATCTACAAGAGTTCAACTTTGGTCGTTATTTCTACATTCAATATAATCTCCCCTTATCGCCATACGTGCATATTTACCACAGTTTAACAATCACGTTGAACCAATATCGCTGATTAATCCTAAAACCATTCATCTAATGATTTTTGTTTTATATCAATAAAATTTTCATGTTTAAGTAATTTAACTGTTGTCGATTCTGAAGATAAAAAAGGATGATTCAATAATTCAACACGTCTGTGTGTGTCATTATGTGATATACGAAGATGTATTTTACTCACATAGGACAGACTCGTATTTTGTACTCGAGTATTGCTTTTTTTTGAATTTTCTGTGGGAGCTGCTATACTCTCTATAAGATCCGTCATAACAATTGTATGCCCTTGTGTAGCCAAGCTTTGCAAAGCACCAAGTGCATGACGCAGAAGGTCCAACTGTGGCAAAGGATAATTGGGATCCTCACTGGCAAGCGATTCATCAAAGAATTGACTTGATATGCAAGTCACAACGATTAATTGTTTTCGCTTATGCTTTTTACCCGACAACTTTTGTTTTAGTTGCTTGATAATTGATGCAGACTGATACATTTGAAATGGTCTTGCCAGGCTAATATACTGCAGTACTTTGTGTGGGTTGATTCCATTTTCAAAACATAAGGTGGATACAAGTTGTGGATCAAAACAATTTGCAATATCAATTAACCTTACATCCCAATTATTCTCAACTGCTTTTACCATCAAGTGATGCAACTCTGCGTGTACAGTCTTGATGGCCTTCTTATCCCCCTCGAGCAAAGTTACTGTACTGCTCTCAAAAGATTCAAGAAATCCACAAAGATAAACTTGAAATGCTTCTTGAAGTTTCAAAGAGCTCACAGGTTGGTTTTGAATGCTGGTCGCTGTGGTAAAAGCACTCTGTAACGGCTTTTTGTTTTCTGTCTGGAAGTGCAAAATTGTAACATCCTATATAATTGATGTTCTGGTGAATGAAAAGTTTCTAGCCATAGTCGGAGCTAGCCGAAAGTAATATTTGTGTTGATATTTGATACTTGTCAATTTGTTTTATTTATGTATAAATATTATATATTAAATTTAAATATAAAGCACATAATTTAAATAGGGAAAACAATACCAATAACTGTGACGGAAGCGCTTGATAAGTGGCGTTCAAGGTTGGAAACGGTTATGTCTGAAACTCTGATATATTACTGGATTAATGAAAAACCTCGTTATGGCAAAGAATTAATCAGTTTGACTCAAAGTACTATATCTGAAAAAATTAAAATTCCAACCGTCTATGCGATTCTCAATCGTGGTAAATCTCAAGGGTTGCTTATTGATTTTGTGAAACCTGATAAGGATAAAATTACACGAGGAAAGGAAAGAAAATATTATCAGCTGACAGAAGAAGGAAAAGAATACTATCATCAATTGAAACTATATCTTGAAAATGCAAAATATATGCATGGATTATTTCAAAGTGAGGTTATAACATCTCTACAATCCGAAATAGAAGTAAACCAATCTCCTCATAATGATTTGGAATCCAAAAAGTCGATCAAACCAATTACTCAAGATTCTCTTTCAAAACAGGATTTTATCATATTAGGGTATCTAAATTTGCACGAGAGGACAACATACAAGGTTATCTGTGAAGATTTGGATATTGAATATGAAGAAGTTCTACGATCAATAATGGTTCTCAGCTCATTTTTTGAGATTAACTCAGAAGACGAATCACATCATGAGGAAAGGTCTGTTTTCCTTAATTTGAAGCAAAAGCAATTTGATTTGTTAAACCTAATTTTCAATAAAGTAGACAAAAGTCTGTATGATAAAATTGAAGGAATGAGATTTGAAGATATTCTAAATATGAAACTTATTGCAGGTATTCTGGTCCTGAAACAGGAAATTAGGGGAATTAGCTCTCTCCTCAAATATTTCAAGGATAAGGAAATTCCGATTTTAGCTAAACTTCGATTTGAAACTTTGTTACAATATATAGGATTGATTAGTTTAAATAAATATTTGCAAGTACAGATTACCTCAGAAGGGTGGATAATCACTAATAAACATGATCAGACTCCAATATTCGAGGAAAATACTATATTGCCGGGTTATCATTGGCTTAATTATAATGAGTTAATCGGTTGGCTCTCAACAATTCGTGTGGCTAATTTACTTGATATCAAAAATAGGATCAACAAACAGGGAGTATTAGATTTTAACATTAATGAAGTATTGTTAGTATTAGCCATTTTAGTAACAGATGGTGTACTGGATGGTTATATTGAAGATGATTCTACTTTGCATATTATTAACGTTAACAAGAATAGTAGAGACAGCTATCTTTCAAAAAACGAAAGAATATTGCTTGGTTTTATCAAATCGTATAATAGAAAAAAATTGGAAGAGCTTGCATTAATACTTGATGTAGATTTAGAAGAAGTTAGCAGATTAATGTTTCAGGTTATGAGAAGATCTGGCATTTCGTTTGAAATTGCTAGAGACGGAAGTATTATTACTAGAAATTTGGAACAATTGCCTGTACAGATCCAGCCTGTATTACTAAATATCCAATTACAAGAATTGTATGGCTACTTATCAATTGGTCAATCTTTAAAAATTTCAGAGTTAGAAGTAATTTGGGAAAAATCAATTAGAGAAATTAAGGCAGATATTTTTGAATTAGTAGGGTATGGACTAATTGAATGTAAGGTTGATAAAAATAAGATAATAATTATTTCTAAACAGAAATCTCGTATTTCAATAGCTGTAAAGCTTACTGAGAATCAAAAAACATTAATTGATGAGCTAGAAAAACTTAGTACAGACCGTATTAAAATTTCTGAAATATCGAATATTGTTGGGAAAAACATTAACGAATTGATAAAAGAGATATCAATCCTTACTACATTAGGTGTTTATCCAGATGCTTACTTTGAGAATAATTATTTTATTAATAAAGGACTAGCAAAGCTAAAATTTCAAATAGCAGCTTGTGAAAACTGTGGAACTAAAATGCAACCATTTGAAAATATTTGTATTAATTGTGAAAAAGAAAGGTGGTTCTGTGTTGTCTGTAGGAGTTTAATTGCTGGAAATGAATCTATTAGATCTTGTCCATTTTGCACCCAAAAAGGACATAAAGATCACTTTACAAACTGGTTACAAATACGTGAGGAATGTCCCTCATGTCGGAGCAATATTAAGGTAAATCAACTGGAGGGAACCGGATGACAAGCGAATATAAATGTGAAAATTGTAAACAAACTTATCCTGATAAGATACCTAAATTTTGTGTAAAATGTGGGAACAAATTACAAATTGAAGAGATATCTCAACCAAGCAAATCGGTGAAAAAGAATGAAGCTCCGGTTGCTGAAAAATCTCAATCCAAACCATCTACCGGACAAAAAGTGTATAGATGTGAAAACTGTAAACATGAGTACCCTGATAAAATACCCAAATTTTGTATAAAATGCGGGAACAAATTACAAGATCACAAATTTTCTCAACCCCCTGGACTTCTCAATAATGTAGAAGAAACAGCTGTGGAAAAAATTGAACCAAAGACATCGACTCAAAAAGACATACTGAAGCCTTCTACTAGGGAAGTTCCACTTAATGTATCTTCTCAAAGAATTCGACCAAATAGATTGCGAACCAAAAGTAGGGATTTTCGTGTTGCGAAAAATGATTCTATATTCGTCATACTTCTACTCTCAATATTTCTCTCAAGTTTTGAAGACCTTTTCATACCTGGATTAGTTGGAATATTCATCGCGATCCTTATTTATAGCGGTTCTTCATTGAAACTTCCTTACATCAAATCTGATAAATCCTCTACTCCAATCAATATCGCGATAATTACCATACTGGTTACAATTTTACAAATTTTCAATTATTTTTTCTTCTGGTTAGCAAATATCATTTTGTATACTCTTGTATTTTATTTCTCACCTCCCAAGGAAATAATAAAATCTCATCTTGAAAACAAAACTCCAAACTACTTATTAATTTCAGGTGGGGCATTTTATGTATTTTTCATGTTTGCTGATATTCCATGGTTGGGTGCTCTAATATCAGTAATTTTTGCAATGCAATACCTATACAAAATACATTCAATCCTCCTTCTTACGGATATATCAACTCCAAGTCAAAGTTATCAATCCACTCCAGCACAATCCTATGCTGTTGATCGGATCATAGTACAAGGTATTGAGCCCATTATTAACTCTCAAGGTACAGTTCCTGAATTAAATAAACAGTTAAACCAAATGTTCACACATGTAAGATATCAAGTGGACAATTTTAATTTGAACCTTCAACGTCTAAATGAACAATATGATGATTTAACAAAAATTATTGAAGAAGATCTTAATAATCAATTGACGAATTTGAATGATAAATTGGAATCAGATGATATTAATAGCAGAGCTGCAGAAAATCTGTTGCGTGGAGTTACTGCTCTCAGATCTCAAGTTTTAAGATTCGAAAGTGAGAGAGATCTTCTATTACGTACTTATTCTGAAGAATATGAGACAAATATAGTATCTTCTCTTGAAGAACTATTACGAATGGCAAAGGACAATCATGGTAAAATTAGAGAAAATATTGCATCCAGTGAAATTTTTGTAATTGAGAATAATTTAGCTAGATTAGATAAGCTTGAATCAGAATTACAATTAATAAATCAAAAGTTAATAGAAAGGGAGGGTGCATTGCGACAAGAATTCTTGGATCAACAATCAGCAATTGAAAGAGAAAGGAAAGAAAAAGTTGAGGTAAAATCTTTCAAATTGCAAACGCTAATCTCAGAGAAGGTTGTTAGTAATCTTTTTGCGTATGTAGGCGCAGCCTTTATCATTGCGGGATTCTTGTTCCTATTGAATTTTACATACGAAAATTATATTCTCAAGAACTTCCCTGAAACGGCACCGTTCGACGATGCAAGGTTTGGGATCGGCGTACTGTACATGCTTTCAATTATAATTATTGCAGTTCCTAGTTGGGTTCTTAATAAAATCGGGGTGAAATTCAAGATAATATCTCCTATTTTTATGTCCATAGGAATACTATTTTTGCAATTAACGTTGTATGTACAAGCTTTCTATTTTGTCAGTCTAGAATTAGAGAATGAAACATTTGCCATTATTGGAACCCTCGTAGTCATTGCGGCTTTCTCTATTTCATATTTATGGAAAAGTCAATTGGTAGGTTTCGTTGCAACTGAGATGGGCATATGGCTTTATTATACATCCTCTCTCAACAATCTCATCAGCAAGTACTTTGTGACTCTCGGCTTTTTCGGACTACTTCTCATCAGCTACTGGTTGGTTTATCGAAGAGGGTTATGGATTCCATTTGCTACTCTCAGTTTTTTTACCCCAGTTTTATGGATGGTGATTTATCAAAATATCAATAATATTTGGCTCCCTGAGTACCTAACCTTATGTGTTACAGTATTGAATGTTCTAATTGCTTTACAAAGGAAAATGCCAACACCAAAGCCGTTTTCAAATTTCCTTACTACAACTTCACTTATTTACCCTAATTTCATTGCGCTCCAATTCACAGTCCTTCTACCATCAGATGAGCATATTAAATCACTTCATGGAACAAGCTCCATCATTATCGTTCTCACGTCATTTTTTGTACTCTATTGGCTTTATGTATTATTTGAGGGTGAGATAACACTTGATTTTAGCTTACCAGTTTCTTATAAATTCCGTGAAGAACAGCTAAAATACCAAAGAATTGAGCAAAAATTAAATTGGCTAATGTTGACAAGTTTGCTAATTTTACTAATCGCAGGTCTTAGTCTAATAGATAAAGGAATCTACCAACCAATTATTTTCTTTGCAGCATTTCTTGCAATTATGAGTAATGTTGCACAGATAAAGAATTTCGAAAAATTTGTGAAGAACAGCTCTATCTTATTTATATTTGAATCACAATTGTTTTTCGTATTCAATTTATTTAACCCAGAGGCTCCAAATTTGATCATTGCTGCTTTAACTGGTATTTTTCTTATTTCATTCACTGTGAATTTTCAATTAATTCTTAAATATCAATCGGAATTTAATTTCCAGGGAATTAAGCTTGATACAAAATCCATGGGTACTGCAATAGCATTATCTTCAGTTGTGAATTATGTTATAAGCTCATTTTCAGAATTTGAGAGTATTGTTCTTTTAGTTGCTGTATCACAGTGGTTGTTTATTATACACACGATGCTTCTGATGGAGAATAAAACACAAGATACTCGTCATTTTATCCATATAGCTTCAATCAGTGCACCAATTGCCCTATTTATTGGTGGACTCTTGAAATCGGTGGATGGATCGAGATTTGATCAAAGCACCTCTCTGGAAAGGATATTAGTAAATTTACCGTTAATCTTGATTTTCACATATGTGATTTATCTTTCATTTAAAGGAGATTTATTATCTATACCAAAACAAGATAAAGTGGTATCGAACATCAGACACCCTTGGTATAGGTCATTTATCAACATAGAAAAAATCTATGCGCCTCAATTATTACTTTTCATCCTACCGAATATACTGATAATTTATGGCAAACCGTATTTCTTTTTCCTTGATAATCAAGCACTATTGATCCTTTATATGCTATTATACTTCCTTCTTCTTCCAATCTTATTCTTAATTTCAGAAAAGAAAGAAGAGAAATCATTTTCAATTTTATCAAGTTTTTGGGGATATTTCTCTTTTCTATTAGCATTCATAATTTTAGGTGGAGCAAAACAAGTTTACGATAAGATTATTAATCCTGCACCATCTGACACTAAACCAAGCTATCTAATACCGCTAGAATGGGCCATATTCCTTTTCGTTATCATATTTGTGGGTTCAATAACTTGGACATTATCATTAAGCAAACGGTTTGATTCAATGCAAATTAAAGGCTCAATCGAGCAAAATCTGAAATCTCAAGCAACTGGTGATAAGCCTAACACTTTGGAGGTATAAAAAATGGAAAGTGAAAAATCAGAACCTAACCAATATGCAATTGATCAGTCATACTTTGATCTTCTTAATAAATTTAGGGATTATTTACTAATAATCATTAATATTACTGTAGGAATACTCTCTCTGTTTATCTACCCATTGGATAGGTTTGAAAACCATCAGATCCTTATTAGTCTCACACTTCTTGTGTGTGCTATGGTCACATTCTATTATTTGACCTCAATATCAATTATTGATAATCGCATCACAATTATTTTGTTAATTTTGCTTCTCGTAAATACTTCAGTTGCTGCTATTATTGTAAATGCTCCATTTTACCATGTTGCAACTATTTTAATTTTCTATATGAGTTTATTTATCATTAGAAAAGGATTGGGTGATGTAATTTCTAGTAATTTCATGGAAATCATGATATCGCTTACATATGCTTCAAGCCTATTTTTCTGGTATTTTAAATCAGAAAGTTCTTCAAATTCTTATGTATTAGAATTAATTCTGATACAAGTATTATTAGCAACGGTAATATTCGTTCGGGTTGTTCTTACGAAAATTTATCAATTGACAGTTTTACCATTTATCTACAATTTCTTCCTGATTCCAATTATCACAAACACTACTGGAGATGTTGATGACAGCAATTGGATTGTCGATCATCTCGCTGATATTCATTTACTAATCTATGCTGTGTTAGTTATTGTATTCCTTATTCAAATATTGAAAACTCGTGATGAATCCAGTTATTACTACTTCTTCACAACCCATACAATTATTCTTCCCTCAATCTATATAATTTCTAAAATTACAGACTATGAGTTTTCTAATTATGAAATATCTAGTTTAGAATTAACGATTACACCTTTCAGCTTGCTTTTCATCACAGTAATGGTCGGTTTATTTTTGACCATCAATGAAGATTTAGCCAAAAATGAAAAAATACGATTGTTACCATTGTTTGCTACTAGTGTAACAATGTTCTTTACTTTAACCAAAGTATTTTCAGAGTCAGATTTAGTATTTGTCGACCATGGCTTCTTAGTAATTGCAGCCCTGATTCCTTTCATTATTCATTTCAGATTTGCACAAAATGATCTAACAACTCCTTATCAAGCTGCTGTCCTGATTATGATTTCATTAATGCAGGTAGGTTTTGTACAATCCATTCATAATCTTTCACTGCTCATATTTTTTATTATCTCTGTTGTATTGATTACAAAATACAAAGAAAACACAAACTTACACTATACTCTCTTAATTTCCATAGGTGTTTTAATCTCTGTGAATGGCTTATTTGCACAGTGGACCCGCTATCTGGCAGCAGATCTATTTATTTTGGTTGCAATTTCATTAACCCTGATCACAGTCCCGCTGCTTACCCGTAATAAAAATACACCATATCTTTATTTCGCCACATTTATTGTTCCATGGTTCTTTATGAGCTTATATCCAAATAGGGGAAATATCTTCAGTGTTCAATCAATTGATTTCGATCTTCTCGATATTGGTCTTCTAGCATTTGCAGTTCTCTATTTACTCATTAGTTTCTACAACTCAAACGAATCACAGTTTGAATTCTACACATATGTGTATCAAGGTCTAATAATTGCTCTGATAGTTTTTGTAGATTTTATTTCGCAACCAAATTTCTTTGTTATCGCAGTTTTGATTTGTGTTCCATCGGTCCAAATTTTGGTAAAGACCAAGCAGTTCCTACATCAGAATATAATCTACTCACAAGTAATAACTGTATTGCTCTACCAATTTGTAGAGCAAAAATATATTGAGACTTCACTGGTTAATTTTAATCTGACCACTCTTGTCTATTTACTTTATATTACAACATCACTATTGGCCTCAATAAAGTCCAATGATATACAATCACAGATAGCAACAGCTCTTTCTAATTTGGGCTTAATAGCCTCATATGGGTTCTTGACAATTACAGACCAATCAGATATAACTATACCTCACTTTTTAGCCATAGGGGCAATTACAGTATTACTCACTTTGTCTGCATTTAAGGTATCAGATTACAATTTACAATCGATTACAATAATTACTCAATCAGCAGGAATCTGGTTACTCCATATTTTTGATAATTACACAATATTTGAGTTGAAGAGTTCAATTTTAAATAATTCAATATTCCATTTTCATGCAACTGAGATAATTACGTCAACCACAGTATTGTTGATCATCTATTCTTCTCTGTTAATTTATCTAGATTATATCAATGATAATCTTCGTGAGATTATTACCCCTTCGATGATATCTTTGATTGTAGCAATTTCTATCTTCGGAGAAAGTAGCTTATTCTCCAATTCCCAACCATATGTAATTTTGGGCTTTATATTAGTGGGTAAACTCGCAATTAATAATATTAAAAATATAAAAATCGAATTATGGAATTATTTCTTAATAATACCATTTTTCATCATAATGAAGCTGAATGAAGATCAAAGCTATCTAACAATAAATGACGAAACTATTTATGTAGTAAGTCTAATCTTTCTTCTGGTTACATTACTTTCAATCAATCTAAATCGCAATAAAACTTCAAATGAGCAAATATTGGTTTTTGTTATCCTAAGTGTCTTCATTCTGGTAATTCTGGAATCTGAATCAAATGCTATTATACAATTAGAGTTCTATTTAACTTCAATACTGATGGCGTTTGCGCTATTTTTGAACTCAGATAGGCGTAGAGAGCTGACAACATTATTATTCATGCAAACAATAGTTTTTCTTGGACTATTATCTGCAAATATTGATAGCTTTGTTGATACGACATTTACAGACACAATAAAGTATATTGTTATTACAAATATTGCATATTTAATTTATGCAGGCCTACTTCTATACATATCACTTAGTATGGAAAAAGAAGATTGGTATAAAGTTCTACTTAATTTTCTACTATTAGTTGCTGGGAGCTCTTATGTTCTTACAGTAGAGGTTCATCCGATAATTATTGCTGCTTCGATCCTATTATTTACATTGCCACTATTAATGCAAAACATCGAGCATGTGAGAACAAATCTCCCACTAATTCAAAGTTTTAGCTTGTTGATTTTAGCTTATAGAGAATATACAGTTGATCTAAATGAATATACACTTGTGTTTGATTTCATCTTCTTTACCATCTGGTCCAACCTTATCCTCTTCATGTGGTACCGAAGAGGGATATCCAATCAGTTAATCTCAACCATCAGTGCAATATTTATCACAGGTGGTGGATATGCAGGTTTGCATTTAATGGGGTACATGTCGAATTTTGAACCTTTATTCCTATTCATTCCCTTAATTGAAGCTGTAATTATTAACTTCATTTACAACTCAAGATCAACAGCAATTAGTCAAAATGATGTTTACAAAATCCTATTTTCTTCAATTGTTTCGATACTCTTGATTTCAATTAGTATTCGAGATCTTCTAGAAGGAAATGAGTTGGTTATATACCGATTAATTATAGATTGGTTTCTCTTTATACCTATATTTGTTCAAACGATCATCTATGCTAGACCTATAATTGATCAATACTATCAAGATGTCAATAAATACAAAGATGGTGATAGATCTGTATTATCAATCATGGGTCTATTCACCCTAAGTGCATTGTTGATTGGTGCTGAAAACATGTTCTCGGCTAAACTACTTGCCCTATCAATAGTGTTCTGGTTATTTGCAGGAACTGTTGTTCGACCCGTATTATCATGGACTGCTTCAATATTCTCAATTTTCACTTTTGGATTCATACTCGCACAATTTGGAGATGGAACTGGAGGTTTTACGGAATATTTCCTGGCTTTGGCATTTTTCGGGGTAATCATGACAGGTTTGGGCTTAGTTAATGATTATAAATACAAAGGTGAACCGTTTACTGCATCTTTAATGATATCTGGATCAGTTTTAACTGCGGTAGCAGTGATTATGCCTCTAATTATCCAAGAACCATTTCCAGGTGTTGACGAGGAAACAGGGTTGCGTATTATTAATTTCATACCAAATGTCGTTTGGGCTATACAAGGATTGGCACTATTCGTCATAAGCATAAATCTTTCCAAGGATTACCTACGAAGGTTAGCATTATCAATATTAATAGTTGATATTCTCAAAACTGGTTTTAATATAGTCTTAGAAGGAGACAATCCTCTCATTCGGATTGTAGGTGCCATCGTTTTGGGAGGTGTTTTAATTCTCATTTTCTACCTTTTCACTAAAGAGGGTGAAGAAATGATTGAAGTTAAAGCAAAATCTACATAGAAATGACAAAATATAGTTAAAATCCATTAGTCAATCAGATTTAACATGAATTTTGAGGCCACTATTGAATTTGCCAATAAAATGGATGAAGAAGATCAGTTAAAAGAATTTAGAAATAAATTTTTCATCCCAAAAAAGAAAGACGGAAGTGATTCCATTTATCTTTGTGGTAATTCATTAGGTTTGCAACCTAAGTCAGTAAAAGCAGTTTTTGATAAGGAATTGGATTCGTGGGCAAACAATGGTGTTAAGGGACACTTCAATGATACGGTTTGGGCATGGTACCACGAGGATATCGGGAAATCATTCGAAAACATCGTGGGAGCTAAACCGGAAGAAATTGCTGTAATGAATACGTTGACCGTTAATCTTCATCTTATGATGGTATCATTTTATAAGCCAACAAAAGATCGATACAAAATTATTATTGAAGGATCAGCATTTCCTTCTGATCAATATGCAGTTAAATCTCAAATAAAATTTCATGGATACAATCCCAAAGACGCGTTGATTGAATTACATATTGATAAGGAGGAAGG
Organism: Candidatus Heimdallarchaeota archaeon; assembly: GCA_021399405.1. The sequence continues at coordinate 15,850 of JAAFKL010000048.1, forward strand.
AATAATTCCTCATGAAAAAATCGAGACGATAATACGAGAACAAGGAGACTCTGTCGCTCTCATTATGTTAGGTGGTGTAAATTATTATACTGGGCAAGTATTTGATATGAAAAGAATTACTGAATTAGGTCATGATCAAGGTTGTATTGTAGGGTTCGATCTTGCGCATGCAGCAGGTAATGTATTGCTTGAACTACATAATTGGAATGTGGATTTTGCAGTATGGTGTAACTATAAATATCTAAATAGTGGTCCTGGTGCAATTGCCGGTTGTTTTGTTCATGAGAGACATGGTAATAATCCTGATATTCCACGTTTTGCTGGCTGGTGGGGGCATGATAAGGAAACTCGATTTCTGATGGATGACACTTTTGTTCCAATCGCTGGTGCAGAGGGGTGGCAAATCAGTAATACCCCATTATTTTCAATGGCACCAATAAAATCATCAACATCAATTTTCAATGAGGCAGGTATGAAATCTCTAGTAATTAAGAGCGAAAAACTAACCAATTATTTACAATTCTTGATTGAGAGGATTGCCTCAGATAATATTTGGATCACTCCCAAGAACTCAGACGATCGTGGTTGTCAGATTTCTGTTCATGTTAGGGAAGGTGGTAAAGATCTTTATCAGAAATTGACTGAGAAGGGCGTGATCTGTGATTGGAGGGAGCCAGATGTGATTCGAATTGCTCCGATTCCCTTATACAATTCTTTTGCGGATGTATATCATTTTTACGAAATTTTAAAGACCAGTGTAAATTAGATGAGGATATGGGCGAAAGCAAAGACGATAAGATAATTATGGTGGGAGCTGGTTTAGCTGGATCGCTAATGGCAACATATCTATGTCAACAGGGTTATCAAGTCGAATTATATGAAATGAGATCAGACATGAGAACAGAAAAAGCTGCCTCTGCAGGTAAATCCATAAACTTGGCTCTCTCACCACGTGGAATTCGCGCATTAGAAGAGATTGGGGTATTCGATGATATTATGCAAATCGCAATACCGATGAAAGGAAGAATGATTCATGATACTGATGGAAATCTAACCTTTCAACCCTATGGAAAAGATGAGCATGAGGTAATCAATTCAGTCTCCCGTGGGGAATTAAATAAGAAATTAATGGATTATGCAGAAGCCACCGGAAATTGCAAGATCTATTTTAATCATCCTTGTGTAGGATTTGACCCAGTTTCTGGTGAATCTATTATCAAAAATAATGATACGAATGAAGAAATCAGAATTAAAGGTCAAACAACTATTGCTAGTGATGGGGCTGGTTCTGCTGTACGATATGTTATGCAGCGATTGGGTCGGTTTAACTATCAACAACATTTTCTAGAACACGGATATAAAGAGCTGGAAATTCCAGCAGATGAGAATGGGAATCACGTTATTGAGAAAAATGCTTTACATATCTGGCCTCGAGGTACTTTTATGATGATTGCTTTGCCAAATCCAGATGGATCATTTACTGTTACCCTATTTCACCCTTTTGAGGGTCCACAAGGTCTAGATGCATTAAATACAAAAGAAAAAATCAATGAATTTTTTAATGAATATTTTCCAGATGCCGTACCATTGATGCCGACTTTGGTTGATGATTTCTTTAGAAATCCAAACGGGTTGCTTGGGACAATCAGATGTGACCCTTGGTATATTGAAGAGAAGGCATTATTAATAGGAGACGCGAGTCATGCCATTGTGCCATTCTATGGACAAGGGATGAATGCAGCTTTTGAAGATTGTAGGGTATTAAACGATCTAATCAAAGAATATGGGAATGATTGGCAACACATTTACCCAAAATTCAATAAATTAAGAAAGGAGAATGTAGAAGCCATAGCTGATTTAGCTCTAGATAATTTCATTGAAATGAGAGATCGTATTGCTGATGAAAAGTTCCTACTGATTAAAAAAGCAGAAATGACATTGTATGAGAGATACCCCGACGAGATTGTTTCAAAATACTCGATGGTCACTTTCTCTCATATTCCATATTCAGAAGCAAAAATCAAAGGAGAAATCCTTGTTTCAACGGTTACCAAATATTGTGAAAATATCTCATCAATTGAAGAATTCAATTTTGAAGCTGCAAAAAATGAAGTGTTATCAAAATACAGAGAATTAAATAATCACTAGAATTTAAGGAACTATACTATAATTCTAGAATTATACATTTAATGTTAATATCACATTTGAAAATATGTTGAATGGTGAAGAAAAAAGTAGTAACAGAGCACCACCTGCTGTTGGAGCCTATCCACATGCTAGAAAGGTGGGTAATATATTATATCTATCTGGTGTAGGTCCACGACAGTTAGGACAATCAAGTATTCCTGGTGTTGAATTGGACGAAAATAATAATATTATAAATTATGATATTGAGAAGCAATGTCGATCAGTATTTGATAATGTACAAATGATCGTTGAAGATTGTGGATCTAGTTGGGATAGAATATTTGATGTAACTGTTTTCTTAACAAATATGAAAGAAGATTTTAAAATTTATAATGAAATATATGCCGAGTATTTTGGGAAAATTCGCCCTTGTAGGACAACTGTCGAAATTAATGCCCTTCCCACTCCCATAGCCATAGAGTTGAAAGTCGTCGCATTAACTGATTAGCTTTTGTTGTCGGACCAATCTTTGATATGATGATCTAACATTTCAACTAATTTATCTCTAGAGTAATTATGTACAGGGTTGTCATTTTCTTCAACTATTTTTCTAAAAAGACGATTTAGTACTCTTTCACCCTCCCATTTTGTTCCAACTAGATACCTTTGACGCGGAGTTTCACTAAAAAGTGCATCAACCACTGCCTCAGAAACAATTGATGGATCAGATATTTTTCTATTTTCCTCCTCCTCCTCTATATTTTCATCAACAGGGGGAGGGTTTGTAAGGGATTGTATCACTGAATTTGCTTCATCAGTGAATGGATCGTTCGCTCGCTTAAATCTAGAAATCATTTCCTCCATTGAGTTCTCCCCAATTTTTGAAACAATTCCCCCAGGTTGAACTACACTTACTTTCATACCGTATGGTTGCAATTCGTCATCTAACGAATCTGTATAAGCTTCTAATGCATGTTTAGTCATAGTGTACGGTCCAAAGTATTTCTTTGTAATCATACCTCCCTGTGATCCAATATTAACCACTCTACCACCCTCTTTGAGCAATAAAGGAAGCATAATATTAGCGAGATTCACAGGTCCATATACATTGATTGCAAAAATGTCATGTAATTCCTCAGAAGTCCAAGTGGAATACAAACCCAGACCACCTACACCTGCATTATTGACCAAACCATACAATCCGTGACCATCTTTGATAATTTCTTCTTTAGCTTGTTGCATAGTTTCATAATCCCGAACATCAAGTTTGATAGGTTTAACATTATTAATTAAATTTAAACTATGATAGTCTGATTCTTTTCGATAGGTCGCATAGACAATATGGCCCAAATCTGCTAAAGTTTTAGTAATGTCCAATCCAATACCTGAACTTGCTCCAGTTACCAAAATCGCTTTCATAACTGGATAAAGATCAAGATTAAGATAAGGATTTACAATGGGGTTATTTATTAAATTTACAATACAAGGATAGCAACATTCAATTTAAGTCTCTCAGTAGTTGATTTGTAATGGAGAAATTAGCAAATTATATAGGAGGGAAGAATATCCCACCTGTTGATAATAACTATATTGATAATATCAATCCTTCTACTGGTAAAGTCTATTCTCTTATTCCTGATTCTGGTGAAAAAGATGTATTCAACGCAATTCAAGCGGCAGAGGAAGCTTTTCCCACATGGTCCTTAACATCAATTTCAAAGCGTTCAGCAATTCTCTTGCGAATTGCGCGACTTATCGAAGAAAATCTTGATGAATTTGCTCAAGCTGAATCGAAAGACAATGGTAAACCTGTTAATTTGGCGAAATCAGTCGATATACCAAGGGCTGCCGCAAATTTTCATTTTTACGGTACTGCCATTCTCCACACTTCAACACATTCATATGTAAATGAAGACGTATCATTAAATTACACACTTAGACAACCTATTGGATTAGTTGGTTGTATATCTCCTTGGAACCTTCCGCTCTACCTATTCACATGGAAAATTGCACCAGCTTTAGCATCTGGTAATTGTGTTGTTGCAAAACCATCAGAAATTACCCCAATGACTGCATATATGCTCTCGAAATTGTGTATCCAAGCTGGATTGCCTCCAGGAGTTCTAAATATCGTTCATGGATACGGTCCATCAGTTGGAGAAAATATAATAAAACATCCAAAAATAAAAGCGATATCATTCACAGGAGGTACTGTTACTGGTGCAAAAATTGCATCAATTGCTGGACCAATGTTTAAGAAACTCTCGTTAGAATTAGGAGGTAAAAATCCCAATATAATATTCGCAGATTGTGATTTTGACAAAATGATTGAAACCACTATAAAGTCCTCATTTAGAAACCAAGGTGAAATATGTCTTTGTGGTTCACGAATATTCATTGAAAGACCTATCTATGAGAAATTTAAGAGCGAATTCATAAAGAGAACTAATGAATTAATTGTAGGTGATCCAAATAATGATACTTCAGATCTTGGGGCAATTGTATCGAAGGACCATTTTGATAAAATTAAGTCATACATTCAATTAGCACAAGAAGAAGGTGGGACAATACTCAGCGGAGGTAATACTGTCAAGCTTGAAGGGGATTTGAGTGATGGATATTATTTGAGACCTACAATCATTGAAGGACTAGATCATCTTTGTAGAACAAATCAAGAGGAGATTTTTGGACCGGTTGTAACAATAATGCCATTTGATACTGAATCAGAAGTATTGGATTATGCAAATAGTACTCAATATGGACTTTCTGCAACAATTTGGACTTCAGATCTAAATAGGGCTCATCGCGTTGCATCGTTAGTTCAATCAGGGATAATTTGGGTTAATTGCTGGATGGTACGAGATTTAAGAACATTATTTGGTGGTATGAAAAATTCAGGCGTGGGACGTGAAGGTGGCTTTGAAGCTCTCGATTTCTTCACAGAGCCAAAAAATATAACAATTCAATTAAAATAATATTTACAAACTTTTAATTCTGCCACCATCCACTGGCAGATTTACACCATTAATATATGAAGCTGCAGGTGAAGCAAGGAACGCTGTAGCATAACCTAATTCCGCAGCTTCTGCAAATCTTCGCGCAGGGATTGTTTCTAACAATTCATTTTCGATCGTTTCTACGGAAACGTTTTGTTTCTCAGCACGGGTATTGACTATTGATACCAAACGCTGAGTTTTCGTCATTCCGGGAAGAACATTATTTACAGTAATCCCATATTGTCCAAGTTCATTTGCGAGTGTTTTTGCCCAATTTGCAACTGCACCTCTTATTGTATTAGAAACCCCAAGATTTGGAATGGGTTGCTTAACCGAAGTTGAAATTATATTTATTACTCGTCCATATTTCTCTTTCTTCATCCCTGGAAGTACTAATTTAAGCAACATTTGGTTACAAATCAAGTGATTTCGAAATGCATCATAAAATTCCTGAATTCCGGCCTCATTTGCAGGTCCACCTGGAGGGCCACCTGTATTATTTATCAAAATATGAACTGGCTTATTGTTGTTAATAAGATCAGAAACGGCTTCTTCAAGAGTAGCGGGAATACTATAATCCGCAATAAGATAAGAATTATTTAGCTTATTTAATTGATTAAGCTCCTTCACAACAGATTTTAATTTTTCTTCATTCCGTGAGATTACTATAACTTCAGCACCCAGTTTTGCAAGTTCAATGGCTACAGCTTTACCGATTCCTTCAGAACTCCCACCAACTAGTGCTCGTTTTCCAACAAGAGAGAGGGTAGATATCATAAATTTTCATCAATAAAGTGCGTTAAAGTCTTTTTCTTATCTTGAACTAATTATCGGGTAAATATTTAATTTATTCCTCAAGGCTATCTTGTACCCGTAAATATGTGAATTAACAGCTAGATCATAATATATTGATTTAAATCGTGTCGCACTGTCGGTGATTATGGCTAACAATGGCAATCCTGTCATCGATAGAATTTTTCAACATCGAAGCGTGAGATTATTTGATAAAGAATTTGAAATCCCAAGGGAACACATAGAATTAATTATCAAAGCAGGGCAACAGGCTTCAACCTCATGTTCAGGTCAAATGTACACCGTAATTGAAATCCCAAAAGAAAACCGAGAAAAAATAGGTCCATTATGTGGAGATCAGCAATTCGTAAAAGATGCCTCGTTTTTCTGCATCATTTGTGTCGATCTCTATCGACTTCATAGATTGGTAGAATTATCAGGCGCTGAAAACCCTAATTGGCCCTTAGCAGGTCTTGAAATTGGTATTTATGATGCTGGTCTTTTGGGACAGAATATGGTATTAGCAGCTCAATCCTTGGGATATGAAATTTGTTTTTGTGGTTCTTGTGCAGATCAACCTATGAAAATTATAGATGAACTCGAACTACCGGAATACGTTATTCCATTAACTGGTCTTGCAATAGGAAAAGGACTGGAAGATCCTCCAGTACGACCAAGGATTCAAAGCTCATTGATTCATCATATTGGTAAATATAAGAAATATACCGACGAAGAATTACAAATTGCAATTGACCATATGTCTACTAAATTGACTGAAGAAGGATATTATCAAAAATACAATAACCGAGACAACTACACTTGGTCTGAGCATCTACAAAATAAATTCGGTGGTAAATGGCTAAATATTGTTGAGAAACGAAGAGAAGAGGCTTTACGTAAGCAAAAATTTCTCTCCACATAAGTATTTAATACTAATTTTGATTGTTTTTATTAAATTTGTTTGTCCATTCGATGGTGGTAATTTTCTTAATAGTTTATTTTAATGTAAGAATATGCCTGTTAATCCTGTATTTAATATGAAAGCGTGGTTTGAAGAGAACGAAGATAAACTGAAACCACCTGTAGGAAACCAACTTGTCTACGAGGATAATGATTGGATAGTAATGGCCGTTGGTGGTCCCAATTCAAGAAAAGATTATCACTTTCATTATCGTGGTCCCGAATTCTTTTTCATGGTAAAGGGCGACATGATGTTAAAAATGAAGAGGGAAGATGACAATGGAAATCTCACCGATGACGATGTGGTAATTAAAGAAGGTGAAATCTTTTTGATGCCTAGAGAAGTTATTCATTCACCCCAGAGGCCATCTGGTAGTTGGGGTTTAGTCTTGGAAGCTAAGGCATTGAGGGGAGAAAAAGATCATTTACGTTGGTATTGTGAAAATAATGAATGTGGAAACAAGCTTGCCGATTTTGAATTTGATTTGAATAATATTGTAACTGAACTCCCTCCTTTAATGAAGAAATTCTTTGATTCAAAGGAAATGAGGACTTGTGAAAAATGTGGCACTTATCTTACTGATGCAAAACCATTCGAGATGCCAGCATAAATTTAATAATACAGAATCACGAGATTTGATATTTTGTTACCTGCATAAACAAAGATACAAAAATCCTTGAAAAAAATTAATTATGTGTCGGACCAATTAACCGTTGATATTCATACTCATATTCTACCAGAGAAAATTCCAAATTTCCATAAACAGTTTGGGTATGGTGATTTTATAACTTTGGAACATCATAAGCCGAATTATGCAAATATGATCAAAGGTCAAAATTTTTTTAGAGAAATATATTGCAATAGCTGGTCCCCACAAGTTAGGATTGAAGAATGTCAAAAGTCAGAAGTTCAAATCCAAGTATTATCTACTGTTCCTGTGATGTTTAGTTACTGGGCAAAACCAAAGGATGGTCTAATAGTTTCAAAATTTCTCAATGACGATATAGCAAAAACTGTTTTAGAGCATCCAGGTAAATTTTTGGGATTGGGAACTCTTCCCATGCAGGATCCCGAATTAGCTGTAGAAGAATTAGATCGATGTATCAATGACCTCAATTTACAAGGAGTTGAAATTGGAAGTCATGTAAATCAATGGAATCTTAATGATGAAAATCTATTTCCCGTGTTTAAAAGAGCAGAAGAGCTTGGTGCCTCAATTTTTGTTCATCCATGGGACATGATGGGTTTTAATAATATGGAGAAATATTGGTTACCTTGGTTAGTAGGTATGCCTGCAGAAACCTCTTTAGCAATTTGTTCAATGATTTTTGGAGGTGTATTCGAAAGATTACCCAAATTAAAAGTTGCATTTGCTCATGGGGGGGGAAGTTTCCCACAGACAATAGGCAGAATCGAACATGGTTTCAATGTAAGACCTGATTTAGTTGCCGTGGATAATGATATTAATCCTAGAGAATATCTAGGCAAATTTTGGCTGGATTCCCTTGTACATGATCAAAAGGTTCTGAACTTCATAGTCGAATTAATTGGTGAGGATAAAATCTGTCTTGGAACAGACTATCCATTTCCTTTAGGTGAATTGCAACCTGGAGAATTAATTTCTTCCTCTAATTTGAACAATGCTGTCAAAACAAAGTTATTAGGCGAAAATGCATTTGATTGGCTTGGTGTGAAGAAAGAGCAATTTCTTCATTCCTCAAAATAGTGTAGTTCCAAGACTTTACGCAATTTACTAGGAATAATTTTTGGTTCAAAATTTTTATAATCTACTACTACCCTTGAAATACTTCCTGAAGCACATAATTGTCTATCTTGTTCATTTTGAATATAGACTTGATGTGAACTAGTAAATGATCGATTCCCTATTTTAGATACCGTCATAATAACTTCAATTTCATCATGAGCGCGTAAGGGGTAGTAGAATCTAATATTTTGTTCAATGATTGGAAGTAGGAAATCGTCTTTTCTATGAGAATCCCAATCAATACCACTTGATCTAAGTGCTGCATGAAAGGCTTCATCAAAATATGTTGCAAAGGCTCCAAAATATACTATCCCAGCTGCATCAGTATCAGAAAATCTAACAATTTGTTTTGAAACAAATGAAGTTGAATCATTCACAACAAAAGATAATCACTAATGTTATCTAATTTTAGTTAGAAGATTTCTTATTAGTTTATTGTACATTACAATTTAAGCGTTCTAATGCTATTTCTGCAGATTCTGAAACTTCAAGCGACGGATGGTTAACAAATTCCTGGATAATCGAACAATAATTTTTGAAACCAAGTGTGCTTAGCGCAAGGAGTGTTTCATGAATTACGAAATCATTAACATCATTTAGGATTCCAGTTGCAAGTATTTCTGCAGCTTTTTGGGATGCACTTTCTCCTAAAGAAAATATAATCTCATGCTTGACAATAGCATTTGGTTCCTGATGATATGCTTTAATTAGGATATTTAAAGAATTGATGGATCCTTCTTCCATGAGAATAAAGGAAGATTGTATCCGTTCTTCCATTTTCCTGTTCAGATCTAGTAGATATTCACTGGCCTCTTCAAGTGTAATTTTATGATCGTTAAGCTTCATTTCTAATCTTTCAAGCGAGATTTGAGCAGTATCTGCAATATCTGAATCAGAATTGTTTATTTGTTTTTTTATGATAAATTTAGTCTTTGCTTCTCCCCTATTAGAAAGAGCAAGTAAAGCCTCATGTACCACAAATCGATTATTATCATTTTGTATGGCGTTGATTAAAAATTCCGAACAACTTCGATCTTCAATTTCACCAAAAATGTATGCTGCTTCATGTCTAACTACTGGACTTGGATCATTCATTAGCAGAGAAGCAACATCAGATCTATATTCTTCAGAATTGGTGTTGAGTGTGTTGAAAACATATTGAATTCTCTCCTCTGAAGTCATAGATCCAAATTTGTCGGGAAGGCTCATTGGAACTCAAATTTATCCCAATTTCACAATTTATAGGTCTATCATTTCTACACTAACTGAATTAAGCCTTTCAAAATGATTAATTGCAAAAATAAATGTTAATTCAACAAGATTATAATTGGAATGATTGTACCCAAAATTAACGCGGGAGTCGCCCAGCCTGGTCAACGGTGCTAGGTTCAGATCCTAGTCTTTTAGAAGTTCGTGGGTTCAAATCCCACCTC
>JAAFKL010000318.1 GCA_021399405.1 Candidatus Heimdallarchaeota archaeon
CCTTAGGATTAATGTCAGTATCGTATGAAAGACCATACGATTTTGGGGGAATTTGCCAATTCCCTTTTAAAAGTAATAGCTAAACGGAGATTGTAAAAAATGGCAGAAGAACAACAAGGTAAACGAGATATCGCAGAAGTAACATTAGCTCAGATGTGTAGTATACAAGAGGATGAACCTATTCGGCTCCCTCCTGCATTTATTGAAGCTTTACAGCCCGAGGGCAAAACTCATGCGATTATCATTTTAGCACCAAACACTAAGATAATTAGAATTATTCCTACGAATTCTGATTCAGTTGCGAAAATCAACATCAATATCGGAAAATTATCCCCTGATTTCTTAAGACAGATGGGATCGATCTTTATTCGACTCGGAATTAAAACATTGTACTCTACAGGTCTATGTTTCACAGCTGATACCTGTGTGTATGAGGGATATCTGGATTCAACCGAATTGAAGACAGTAACCACAGACAAGATATATGAAGAATTCAAAGCCATCCCTGGTGTTTCCACAGTAACCATTGATATGCTTACTGTAAAAGAATAATTAAAATTACAAAGGGTTCTTACGAATTTTTTTACAATCACCTGTAATTTTCAGGATGAACAATAGATTGGAAAATAAAATTAGATAGGATAGATCTTAAAATACAATTAAGTAATCAGCCTGAATAAGAGAAATTCTAATTCTCATTCGTACTCTAAATATATTCACAATCCTAAACCAATTTGTGGTCCATTCTCACGATGAATATGATATTCCAGAGGAATTAATTCCAAAACTGAAAGATTACTGGAAAGAGCCGAACATATTCAGTTTCAATTCAATGATAAAAGAAATTGATGATGAATGGATCGCACTCAAAAACAATTATTTCTATCCTGAAGGTGGTGGACAACTACCAGATCTTGGTTATTTAATACCAAAATCAGAACAATCGAAGAAATACAAAATTGTCGATGTTCAAACAAGAGAAAAAGACACATGGTTAAAGATCCCAAAGCATGATTTAATTGAAGGCATAGCAATTAGCGCAGTAATTGATAAGACAAGAAGAATTTCCTTAACAAGAAATCATAGTGCTCAACATTTAGTTTCGGCTGTATTTTGGGAAGAATTAGGTTTTGATACAACTCGTGCCGAAATTAGAGTGGATGAAAGTCAAGTAGAATTTAACACGTCTCCCACATTGGATCAAATTGATGTGGTTAACAGAATGATAACCAAAATAATTGATGATAATCTGGCCATTGAATCCAAGTACTATAACAATCTAGATCAAATTGATCTTAAAATTCGTGGAGATATGGAAGATCTAGATATATATAGATTGGTTGCAATAGGAGAATATGATCTTAATCCATGTGGAGGAACTCACGTAAACAATACTGGAGAAATTGAATCGATTTTTATCAATAAATTAGAGAGCAAAAAGGTAAGATTTCTCAGTGGAAATGACGCTAGATCAATGTACAGTGAAAATGCTGGGAATTTGATTAGATTATCCCGATTAACTAGTGTACCATTTGAAAAGCTTCCAGAAAAAGTCGAATCTATTTTGGACAAGAATAACGAATATGAAAAGAGAATCAATAAACTGGAAACCTTAATCATAGAGATACAGAATGAACTAATTAATTTTGAAAAACTAGGTAAATTTAGATTCAAAACCTTCCTAGTTCCAACCATTAACAAGGGTATTGCGAGTGCTATAGCTGACACCCTCAAAACTAACGAGATAATTTTAATTATTGATGAAGGAGGATTGTTTATTTTATCCACGGGTAAAGAAGAATTTACTGGAAAACTAATGGTAAAAATGAGAGAATTAGGTATAAAGGGTGGGGGCAAAGGAAAATCAATTATGGGTAAATTAGGTAATGTAAACACTATAGAAATCATAAATTTGGTGAAAGGATTGTAATTGATTAATTTTGTAAAATCAATTATTCAAATGTGGGGTGTAAATAAAAACGATCATCAAGAATTGTGTAGGGTACACGTCTTTCATCTATCCAACTATAGGTGTCTCGAAATTCTTTGTATAAGTCGTTACTTAATATCAAATATCCATTTTCAGCACTAAATCGAAGAATAAAACCATCAGCATTTACTTTTGCAGGTACTAACTTAATGAAACCAGATTTTACTAATCTATCAAGTTCATCTCTATCATCAATTTGATATCGCAATGCCGCATCAGCGATGATTACAATTTTCTTAAATCCATTTTCCTTGAGCGATTTGTATGAACGAATAATATTATTGATCATTGGTTTCCGTTTCGGATTTGTTTGTTCCCAGGCAATATTACTGCCATCAATGATAACTGATGTTGTCCGATAATCTATACTCTCTAATATTTGCAAACCTAGTACCCCAATAAAGAATTTAGCGCGTATATCCTCTCTGTAATATAAAATGGCTAGAGTCAAAATAAGTATGAAATACAGGACTATAGCAATTATTGGGAGGTAGTCTGAAAATGGTGTATCTTCCTGTCGGTCGATCGATGAGCCTAAAATGAATTCAATTTCTTGCAAATCGATATCATATTCTATTGTATCGAAGCCATCAAAATCAAATACAATAACTGTTAGTCTTATATCAACCACACCCTCTCCAAGCGGATTGGCTTGAAAATTGTAAGATCTATTATTTGGTACGAATTGGATCCCAGCAGGAAGAAAGGTCATATTATCTGAGCTTAGTTGAAGTCTAATGCTTAAAGGATTGAATGCATCATCTGACAAATGCCCAGTATACTCGACAACTACAACAATAATAACTTCCTCATTTTCCTTGTACTCAATTTGACCACTTCCCTGTATTTCAGCGTCTAAATTCGGTAATGATCGTAAACCCAAATGTGGGGATGCACGTCGACTGTTTCCTAAACCATCAGTATAAAATAGTTCAAAGGAAATATCCCCTATTCCAAATTGTGATGGAGTTAGAGTAAAATTAAATGACACTTCTTCAAGCGGAGCTAATACTCCTACTTCAGCAGGCAAGGTATCGTTTGAAATTCCAATCGGTTCATTAATGAATCCAACCTCGAGAGTAATATTAAAAGCATTTGCACTACCAAAATTTTTCAAAATTATCGATATATCCGCTGATACATCAACTCCAAGCTCAATGAAATCGTCATATGTTGTTGTTTGATCTATTGAAGTAAAAAATACATCGACTTTTGCACCTGTAGGTACCACAATCTCAAAATTAGTTGTAGCATTAAGTAAACCTCGGCTAGTTGAATTTACTAAAAAAAGCAAAGTATAATTTTGTGGATTTGTACTGATTATAGGGAATCCTTCTACTGATTTTATCTTATCTTCAACAATAAATGGATCTGTCTTGCCTTGCCTAATTAAAGTATAATTGTTAAGAATTGAAGTATCATTTGTGATAAACGAATTAATACCTTTAGTGAGATAGATTGAAAAATTGTAACCAGCAAAAAATGTAGCATTAACCCTCATTCCATAAAAAAATGGAATATCATTTCCGAGTTCAATTGGATTTAAACTGGAGGAGATAAAAGGGATACTTGCATTTTCATCGGGTTCAGTATCTGTTTGAAGAGTTATTATGGGGTCAACTTCGTTTAATTGCTGAATATTATCTGATTCTGATGTACTCGGAAAATTACCAGAAACTGGCATAATTAGAATGAAAATGAAAACTAAGAGTAGATAGTAATTACCTTTCATTTTATCTAACTTTATTTCGATCTCGATATCAAATATTAATAGATATATTTCATTTCTAATTGTAAAGGGTCATTTAAATGATATATTGGATATTTTTAATTAGTTGAGAATTTTTTAGAATAAAGGTAAACTAAAAATTTTGTAGCATCGCAGATCTTTCTATTTTTATAAATTTTGTTGCTCACACCCGTAGAGAATTCATAGTCCTTATAGGCTATTTTTTCACTAATCGCTTGTTGACAACCAGAGCATTCACTATTGATACGAACTTCTTTATTTCAGGTTTCGGTGAGAATCCAAACGATTATGAATCATTTCACGGTATACTTAGAAAATTGAAAATATCTATTATGATCCCAGATTACGTGAAACGTGAAATGCGATGGTATATGCGTAGAATAATAGAACCCAAATTGATTGTGAAAACTGTAAATCCAAAGAAATTGGAAAGTTTCGAGAATAATTCTCGTAAAAAAGTGGATGTTAAACTACCACAAACCCCTGACATGGCTGTAGCATTTCTAGCTCACCAAGAAAAAATTCCTTTGGTATCATCCGACATGAGACTAGTTGAAGTTGCTGAGCAACTAGGTATCCCTGCAATGATGAATTCAGCATTTATGATAGTTCTGATAAATGAGGTCAAAGATAAAAAGGATAAAGAAACTCTGCAAAAGCTCTATGAAATGTTATTTTCAGAGGAAATAACTTACTCTGTAAAATCTCAAAGTCGATATGATCCTGTAGTTCGAATTCAAAAAATAATGGATTCGACACTAAATGTTGTACGAAATCAAGTTGCATTGAATCAAGCCGCATTAGCCACCATCAAACCAACAGCGAAAAATGCAGAAAATATCTTTGCCTACACTGAATTATTGGAATCAACTAAAGAAATCAGGACTGATATTTCCAAATATATTTCAATATTAGAGGATGGAGACTACAAGAAATTAGGAATTGAACTCAAAGATGCTTCTGCATTATTGATGGACCTTGCAACTGAGGCAAGAATGGCAGGCATCGAGGAAGAAGACCCAGGTTACAAAGAAGCAATGACAACAATTGCACACTTGCTCCTATTGGCAGCTGCAGTGGCGATTGGTGAACAAAGGCTTGACAAAGCAGAATCGACAGTTGATTTATTACTATTATTTCTTTTGGAAAATGATGAGGTGGAGGTGCGGTTAGATATTGATGTACATCTACTTCGAATCACATTGTTTTTCCTAACAGAACAATTAACAAGGCTAAAATTCTATTTCACCCCCACATTCATAGAATTATGCAACCGACGAGATCGGTCTGATATTTTAGAATTACACAGAACAATGGGCATCTTGATGACAATTCTTGCAAATAAAAAAGCAGAGAAAACTGCTATTGCAAAAGATATTTCCGAGATTGAGTACATCACACAATTGGGGATGCAGTATATTGCAGTCAATAAAATTGAAAATGCTTGGCTATTATTTGAACAAGCAATTTACATGAGTCTAAATTCAAATATGACTGGCTTGTTATATCATGCATTTGAGGTAATGTTACCACTCAGCTTTACCGTTGGCTACACCTTTAAACCTAGTTTCTCGGGTTTGCTAAAGTTAGTGAAGAAAAAAGATAAGACTTTCATGGCGGAGGAATACCAACGCAGGAGTAAATCCAACTCGGTTGTCGAAGAGGATATTTTGCGGAAACGATTCGTATCAGTAAAAAGCTTGCCAGGTCAATTTACAGGTTTCTTAGATGTAATTTCAGCAGAATATGCTGAATTCAAAAGAATAGGAAGGTGTGTCTTCATTCGAGCTATTGATTGGCAAACTATGCATCTAATTGGTCTCATTGATCCTACATTATCATTAGATGAACACTTAACTGTGGGTTCAAGCATAAAAATCCTTGAAGGTAAATTCAGAATTATTCAACCCTCAAATTCAATCAAAGAAGGTCGTAATATAGATATTTTAATGATTGGTAATCCTGAAAATCTTAAATTTATTGTACGAAGAGCAGGACAGCTAACTATTGCACAATCTAAAGTTAGTGAATTTGATCTTTAATATATAATTATTAGTTTGAAGAGTAAAATATTGGTCTTTTAGTCAAAAGCTTAGCCATTGCTAAAGATTGTCTTGGGTAACCCTTGGTTAGTTTACTTAACTGCTTACCAATTTTCTTTAGTTCAAACTCTTCCTCAGTCCCATCGCGCTTTCTTGCTTTGAGAAGACCTGTTTCCACCTCATTATTACCGATTACAAATATGTAGGGAATCCATATTTTTTCTGCATCTCTGATTTTGCGACCTACTCTCTCATTACGATCATCAATATCAACTCTAATTCCCTCATTTTCTAATGATTTAGCTAATTTTTTTGAATATTCAAGTTGGTCATCTCCGATGGGACATAATCTAGTTTGAATTGGAGCAAGCCAAAAAGGCAAGGCAGGTTTTTCACCTTTTCTAATTTTAATCGCTGCTTTTTCTAAAATACCATAGAGAACTCTTTCACTAGCACCAGAAACAGATGTGTGTAAAATATACGGTCTTTGACTTTCTCCTTTGTCATCGATATATTTGATATCAAATCTCTCCGCATTTTCTACATCAATCTGAACGGTTGATAATGCTGCAGCCTTCCCTTGACCATCTATTACATTAAATTCGAATTTACAAATGAAATACGCATATCTCTGATCAAATAACTCAATCATTACAGGACGATTAAGGATCTGAACAAGATCCATTATCCACTTTTTGTTTTCTTCATAAAAATCTGTTTGAAAACGGAATACGGCTTCATAATCGAGCTCAAAATCAGCCATCATTTGAATGCAAATTTCATATTGATTTCGGAATTCTTCACGAGCCATGTCGAGATCTGATACAAATGTGTGTATATCAGGCATTGAGAAAGTTCGAAGCCTTCTTAAGGCTGAAAGCTCTCCCCTTTGCTCTCTTCGAAATGAGTAATGAGTCATTTCAAATAGTTTCAGTGGTAAATGTTTGTATGAAATTATCGCATCTGATCCAATTAAAAATTGACCAAAACAAGCTGCAAATCTTAGAAAATAACTATCTCCACCCGAATCAATTGTATATTGTCGAGCAGGAAATCTGTTCATATATGCTTCAAGTGATGGGTGGTGAAAATCATACATAATCGGTGTTTCGACACAATGAGCACCATAATCAATCAGTGTTTCAGTTACATGGTTTTCAACTAATCTCTTGAAAACCCAACCAGCTGGATACCATCGGAGATTACCAGAGTCACTTGCCGGTTCATAATCTACCATTTCCAATCTTTGCATTAAAGCTACATGCGCCGGTGGTGAATCGGATGCTCTTCGTTTTTGAGTTTCATATTCAAAGAATTTCTTAAATGAAGATTTCTTCTGAAATCTATATTCTTCTCTTTTAATTAGTGACTCATCGGGTAGTAAAACATAAAATTCATGTTTAGCTTCTTCTTCTGCCTCAATTGCCTTACTCTCAACCTTTTCCTTCTTACCTTCTGTCCCGGGAGAGAATTCCCTGCTTAATTCAGATAACGGATGACCTTTCACTTTTACAGTGAAACCCTTGTACCATCCAAAAGGAGCTCTTTTAATTTCTGAAAATCGATTGAGGGAAATAATATTTTTCTCAACTTGTTTCATTAGCTTCAGCGCAATGTCTGGACGTGATGGAGTTGAAGTTAAATGGACCCAGGGATATAATACTAAATTATCTATTTTTAAATCATCTGCAACCTTAACAATCTCATCAACTGTTTGGGAGGCTGCATCTTGATAATTCTTCTCATCTGCGATTTCTACAGACATGAAGACAACTAAGGCTTCAGACACAGATACAATTCCTTTCTCGATTTGTTCTGCAGCTTTGATAGCCTTCGACTTTGGTTCATATTCAAACTCATCTGAGTGCAATAATATTAATCTCATAACTCATCACAGTGTTATTGCTATATGAAGTCTCATTCTATTTTATTAAAGAATTTATATGGTTCTCGAAATTAATATTTGTCAAAGAATAATATTCTTGGTTGTTGAAAGGTAGATTTTAATGTTAGATAAATTATCGAAAATTATTTTTGAAAGTAAGTTTTCATTTTCATCCAGTACATGTTTTCCCAACCTTCATTTATGGATTCGTACGATTTATCTGGCACTCCAGTTTGAACAAAATGAAGTTCTGTTTCATCTCCTTTTTGTGATAGTTCATATGTGACGTCAGAGTAGACACCTTCTTCCCAATCTCCTGCTCTCCATTGTTGAACAATTTTCTTGTTTTCTTCTAGTTTTGTGGTAGTCCCTTGAAGAGCACCACCATAGCAACTAAATGATCCACCTTCTTTATTTTCTATTTGAGCTGGAGCACCACAAAAAGCGGTGTGTTGTTCGGAATCCATTAATGCGTTAAACACATTTGCAGGACTTGTGTTAAATCTGACAGTGTATTCAATAGTTTTTGTCATACTAAATAAATATAAGACTCAAAACTTCTTAAGATAAGAGTTACAAGATTTCATGGTGTAACTAGATGGTAACCAAAACGTTTTTGTAACAATATGACAATTTTTTACACTACATATTCTTATTTTGAGCATTTTAGGTCTATTTCCATTGGTTTTAAGATCGAATTACATATGTTCAACTATGGTTAAAAAATTATTGTAATTTTAGTTTATTTTAGATTATTGAAAAGATTATTTACCTATGGCCCAGATTTCTAAGGTGTCATCATCTAATTTCTCATCAGAGACAAATTCAATTGTTTCCTTTGCCAATTGCTTAAGCTCATCAAGAGTCATATCATCGACTGGCTTTTCCTTGTGTTTATCTTTAAGGAATTTCATAGCCTTGGCATCTCCATCACCAATGGCTTTGCCTCTAGTTTCTGCGAGTCCACCACCTGGATTAATGAAGAAAACTCTAGGTTCACCATCAAATTTATCGACACCGGCTAACAACAAACCAACACCCAATGGTCTTAATCCACCTTGTTGTGTAAAGACATGGGTATAATCTGCAAGTCGTAAAGCCAATTGTCGGACATCTATTGGTTCATCATAAGTCATTTGATGTACTGCGGCTTCTACTCTTGCCCTGCTGATTAGCGAACGCCCATCTGCAGCATATCCTGAAAAGATTGCAGTAATACCATCACCAACTTGTGAAATTTTTGAATTAGGGAAATCTAAATCTATAGACATTAATTTTCCTGCAAGTACAACAGCATTTTTTGATCGAAGACCAATTGCTATTGATCCTTTTCTCATGGCTTCTCTTGCATATTCTGTTTGTATTATACGTCCATCAGGTGAATACATGATGGATGATCGGTCATATCCTTGACTAGCTGAGGGTCCAAACATACTTCATATCCTCCTATCTTGTGAATGGGAACTTCTTGTCACCCAAAACACTCTCTATTTCCTCTCTTGTTAATTGTCTCTGACCATCTTTGTTGACGACCATGAGGGTAATGTTGTCTCCACTGGCAATATCTTTTATTGCAGCGGATCTAACAGCTAATGCTGTTATTTTGATGGCTTCATCTTCAGTCATTTTATCTTGATATAATGCTTCAAGAGTACCAAGTGCAAATGGAGAACCAGATCCTGTAGATGTATATGGGTCGTCTGTAATAGAGCCCGATCCATCATAATTGTATACATGACTTCCAGATTCGTCAAAACCTGCAATAATAACTCCCACAAAGAATGGGAAACCAGTACGGAATTGTCCATGCATAACAGATGAGAATAGATTTGCCAACGCTTTCATTGACATTTTTCTACCTCTGTTCAATTCATATAGTCCCATTTCTGCTCGCAGTACTTTTACAAGGTACATAGCATCAGAAGGTAAACCTGCAATAGTGAAAAGACTTCTTTCATCTAGAGGAAGGACCTTTGTTACGTTAGGTGATGCTACCATATATCCCATAGAAGCACGTCTATCTGCTGCTACGACCACTCCACCATCAAATGAAACAGCAACCGTTGTGGTTCCGTGTTTGAATTGATTTGGGTCGGTCATGTTAGATGTATTCATATTCATAATTCTCCTACCTATACATTAACTACGATATCGTCTTTATTAATGACTTAGTATTCGCCCCGTCTTTTCAATGGATTTCTAATTTGATTTGATTGCAAAAATGAGAAGTTCATTTAAAAAGAAAATTAGAATTTAGTAAATTTAATTGTACACTGAAGATCAGTTATAATTCGCCATCTTTTGAGTATTTTGCAACTTTATTGATATAATCCTCTAACTTAGATTTCTGAATTCTCTCGTAAAGTGTTGCATTACTCTCTATCATGTCACTGACTTTACGCATTTCATCTTCCAGCTCATTTTGCTCATTTGTAATTTTATTAACCAGTTGAATCAATTGTGCACTTTCAGCAATTTCACAGGCCACTGATAATAACTCTTGAGCTTCAACAATATTCAAATCAAGTACTTCAATTTTAGATTGTAAGATCCTTACTTCAACTAAAAGTGGGATTTGATTGGTCTTCTCACCTAATATAATTAGCTTATCCAACAAATCTCGAATCTCATCCATCACCTCTTCATTACCAGATATTCTGAGTTCAAGTAATAGCAATTCTGATAAATTCAGCATGGCTTGAATCATATACTCATTTTTGATTAAATCAGTTGATACTATCTCTTTGAGCAGGCTTAAACCTTCGACTTTATCAACTATTCTCTCCCGTGATTTTAGAATTATTGCCTTAGAAAGTAAATACATTTGGCCAATAAACTCATTATCATCCTCTTCATTCATAGATTTTAATTTATCTAGTAGAGTATCTGCTGCATCTTCACTGGTTGTTTCAATGTAGAGAGAAATCATATTAAAAATTGTTTCACAAACTGAAAGTTTGTTTTCTGACTCTTCAAACAGGGTTAAACTTGTTTCATAATTATCTAATGATTTTTCATATTCACCTTTTCGTAAATGTATATTTCCAAGATTGTGTTTTATCGAGGCAATTTCCTGTTTATTACCTAGTTCCTCTGAAATTGCCAAACTTGCATTATATATGATCATTGCCTCATCAAGTTTACCTTTCTGTTCGTAAACGGTCGCAATATTTGTCAGTGTAACAGACAGGTACAGAGGATGTTTGATATCTTCGAAAATTGATTTGGCTCGTTCGAAATATCCCAAACCAATATCAAGCTCACCTTTATTTACATGAATTAACCCGATATTCATGGATACACTACCAATTATTGGTAAGTTTTCTAATTCTTCAGCTAATTCCAAACCTTTGTTATAATTCTCCAAACCTAGATCAAGATTTCCTTTTTGTGAATGTATCATTCCCATATTGTTGTAAATCTTCAGGATGGGGAGTTTATTCCCAATTTGATCGAATAATTTTCTACTTTCATCTAGATATTTTAAGGCATGATCAAAGTCTCCTCTGGAAGCATGTATAATACCAATCGTATTCAATGGATCTGCTTTCTCGTATCGATTTTCTGATGAATCACGAAGTGATATGCATCTTTCTAGCCAGTCTATGGCTTCAGTCATACTACCTTGTTTACGGTAAACTTTCCCTCTAATACTGTAAAGGTCTGCCAATATATTATTTTTTGAATCTTTATATTTCCTACCTATCTTTTCGACAAAATCAATACCTTCATCAATATTTTCGTGAATCCTATTAATCTCCCCTTTTTCGAATAGGGATTTAGAAACAGCAAGGATTGACTCGCTAATGAGAATTGGTGAATCAAGTTTTTTGCTTTTTTCCAATATACTATTTGCAATATCAAGACTAATTTCAATTTCACCTTTTGCTGAATGAACAATACTTTTCAGTGAATTGAGTCTAATTTGATCAAATTCAGACAAATTTTCACTTGATGCAAGATCAACTATTTCCGACAAAGCATCATCAAAGTCACCCTTTTGTAATTTGAGAATTATTGATTGTTTGGTACCCTCACTAACTATATTTCGAGAAAAGATTTTTCCTTTGAATTTATTTACTATCCCCATTTATAGATATATCTCCCCAATGGGTATTTGGACATTATTCCTTTTTTAGTTTTCGCTTGATCTGTACAGGAGGAATCAAAAATATCGGAGCAATAGCCAATAGTAAATTCGTGTTTTTACCCTTTTGATTTTCTGTAAGCAGCATTGACCCTGTTCCTTCAAATTTGATCATATCTGCATCAAGGAATCCATGAATATAAAATACAGCTGTATCCCCAGCTTCTAAACTAGCATTCGAAATCATTTCAATTACTAATTGGCGATTGAATTTAACAATTAGAGTGTGATTGCCTATTTCATGGAAATTGGTGGAAGGAATTGTCCCATTTAGATATAAATCAATTACATCATAATCTGCCAATGAAAACGCTTCTGGCATAGTCACTTCAACTGTTATTACTTTCCCTTTACTATCTAGATTTAGAGTACTTGGATTAAAACCAGAGATTGTAATCAATGTCAGTAATTCAGGGTTTTGAGGTGCAATCAATGGATATTCGTCCTCATTTTCTGCAAGTCCATCGATTTCATAAGGATCATCGGCAAAACCATCATGATCCTCATCTACGATTATATGATCACTCCAGAAATTCTGATTGAATAGATTAAATGTACCATCATCATAAGCTTGTGAAGTACCACCAAAATTGTTACCAACTGCATCATTACCAAGGAAATCATTGTGATGAGATTCTAATGTGAATGATATAGCATAACCCTCATTGTTTAATATTGTATTATTGAGGACTTGAGAATAATTTGCAGACTCCATAAAAATACCATCGCCTAGGTTATAAGCTATAAAATTGAATGATATTATATTGTAGAAGGATGGATCCAGATAAATTCCATTACCAATAGATCCTGATAGTGTAATCGCATTTAATCCAAGTGAATTTGAAGCCATCAGTGGGCTACCGCCTCCATTACTTGTAATATTATTCTCTGAGATTATATTATCGTCAGATTCATGTAATGCAATCCCATTTTCTAAATTTTCACTAATATCATTTTGTGTAATTACAACATCGTCTGAATCTTCTAGTAACACACCATTTGCAGTATTATTGTAGATCTGATTTCCACTGATGGTATTATTGCCTGAAGGATCAAGATAGATACCATTACCAATCGAACCCTGAAGTTTGATTGAATCAAGACTCAAAGCATTCAAACTGTAAGGTGAACCTCCACCTCCGTTATCATTGATTGTATTATTATCAAGATTGTTTAGGGTTGAATTAACCAAAAATGCACCATTCAAGATATTGTGATGTAGATGATTTTCAGTTATATTTGTGTTTCCTGAGAATTCAAGCAGAACTCCATTTCCACTGTTTCCATATACATCGTTGTTAATAATTGTATTATTATCTGAAGGATCTAAATAAATACCATTTCCAATTGAACCTGCAAGGGTGATTGGGGAACTACTCATTGAATATAGATTGAATGCACCTCCACCTCCATCTCCATTCTCATATATTGTATTATTGGAGACCAAGTTATCATCCGAATCAATGAAGAATACACCATTTAGAGTATTCTCATGAATAGTATTATTTGATATTTCTATAAGATCTGATTCTTCCAGCAAGACTCCATTTCCGGTGTTATTGAAAACATCATTTCCAGAAATTGTATTGCCATATGAGGGATCTAAATAGATACCATTTCCTATGGACCCTAGTAATTCAACTCGTGATATATCATCATTCAGAGATTGGGTGTGAAGTGGTAATACTACATTTCCATTATCGTGCACTGAATTTTCTATAATATCGTTATTGCTCGCATTGGCCAGAAATATTCCATTCTCACCATTACTATACAGATCATTCCCCGTTACATTGGTATATTCAGAATATTCCAACAGAACTCCATTACCCGCATTTTGATACACTTCATTGTCATATATTGTATTATTATCTGAAGGATCTAAATATATACCATTACCAATTGAACCAGCAAGGTTTATCGGCATGTTACGTAGAGCATATGTTTGGAATGGACCACCACCACCAAAACCATTGTCATAAACAGTGTTCTCTGCTATGAGATTATTATCAGAATCTATCAAAATAAGCCCATTCAATGTGTTTTCATGAATTGTGTTGTTAAGAATTTCTGAATTATCAGAGTATTCAAGTATCAAACCATTGCCTGTATTATTGAATATAATATTATCAGATACTGAAATATTATATGAAGGATCTAAATAGATACCATTCCCAATCGAACCTTGGACACGAATTGATGTTGTTTGATCCAATGAGTTAGTGAAGAATGGTGAGGCTAAGTTACCGTTGCCATAAATAGTATTATTCAGAATACTACTGTCAGAGGAATTTGCTACAAAAACCCCGTTAAACGAGTTCTCAAAAATCTCGTTATCAAACACTGTACTCTCAGTAGAAGCATCAAGAAATACCCCATGACCGTTATTATTGTAAACTGTGTTGTTTACTAACGTATTATTATCAGAGGGATCCAAATAAATTCCATTACCGATTGATCCCTGAACTTTGATTGTGTTCGATTCAAGAGAGAGAGCCATAAATGGAGATCCAGAATCACCATTGCTGTGGAAAGTATTCCCGGTTACATAGTTATTATCTGAATCAATTACCAGTAAACCATTCTCGGTATTGCTATAGACAAGGTTATCTGTGATTTCATTATATTCACTTCCGTTCGCAATCACCAAACCATTTTGTCCATTTTCATAAATGGTATTGTCTATGATTTCATTATACGTACTTCCATTTGTTACCAGGATCCCATTTTCACTATTACCATAGATGGTGTTATTCTGGATTTTATTATTTGAAGAATTCGCCATCACGATTCCATTGTAATCATGGTCATAGACGGTATTATTATACAATGTATTAAGATTGGAATCAACCAAAATGATACCCTGAGAGTTATTATATACGATATTATGAGCAATTGTATTATTATTTGAGAGTGAAAGCATGATACTTACATTATCTGTATCATATATTTGATTACCTAAGATGGCTGAATCATTAATATTAATGAAAGTGATGCTTGCATCAGTTCGATTAGATGAAATTGAATTTCCTGAAATTTCTACAAAGCTGGATTCAATAAATAAGAGGCTTTTACCATCGTTGTTCTCTATTGTATTTGAGTTGATATTAGCTAAATCACTATTTTCATAGCCTATACCCACTAACGAATTATTCGCTATATAGTTATCAAATATTTCGTTTGATCCGAAAGATTCCTCAGCAGCAACTACAAGAACGGTAGCAGTAGTATCAATTGAGAAGTCCCCAGCTTCTGATTCAGTATGCACTGTGAAATTATGGTATCCTTGGGATAGTGGGTTTGAAAAATATTCAATATCAAATCGCCAAATACTAGCCTCAGAATCCCAATACACATCTGATTTTTCAACAGAAACAGGTTCATCGTCAAGTGATAGCGAAAGAATAATATCACCATGCACAACACCCATAACTTCACTATCAGATTGTACGTATGAAAATTGCCAACCAATATTTTGCTGATTTGTGGTTCTAATATGTTGATCATAATTGATGTAGGTCGTATCTTCATTTCTAACTTGAATCCCATTGCCTAGATTACTATACACATCATTTGACTCAAAAGAGTTATCTGCTGAATTTATGATTAGAATCCCATCTCCTGTGTTCTGGAATATATCATTATTAACAATCTGATTATTTTCTTC
>JAAFKL010000049.1 GCA_021399405.1 Candidatus Heimdallarchaeota archaeon
AGGATCCAGCAAATGCTTATTGATCACAGGGTCCAAGTGGCACAGGAAGCTGGCTATGATTATGTGATGAGTACAACTCCCGGGTATGACACAGGATTCAGAAACTTGGAACGAAATGGATTCAGACTGGCTTACAATGCACTCATTCTTGAGAAGACAAAGTGAATAGTACTTTCATTTGATCTATCTAATGGAATACCTCGAATAGTATGACAATATTATAAATTTATTTTCATATATGATCCTTCGAATTTGTCAAAGTTATTATGCTATTATTTTATAATATGAGATCTATGCTTAAACGACATCTTGTAATTGCCATCCTTGTATTGATGTTTGCACAGTTTTTGATCTCAACAGGTAATCAAGCTGAATATACCAAAGAGGATCAAATAAATTACTCAATAGTGTTATCAAATTCTTCCTTAATTATTAATTTTAATACAACTACTGCATTTAATATTACTGTAACTGATAATAGTAATGC
Organism: Candidatus Heimdallarchaeota archaeon; assembly: GCA_021399405.1. The sequence continues at coordinate 488 of JAAFKL010000049.1, forward strand.
TGTGGAAAATGCATATTTTTCTTTTATTGATATTAACCTTGATATTGAGGAAAGCCAACAATATAGTACAAATGGGGTTTATTTGATTGTCATAACCAATAAGGCATCAACATTTGTACCCGCAGGAAATTATACTACAAATATGCAAACACAGATAGGTGGACAGAGTATTCTTACTCCAGTTGAAATGATAGTGTTTAATGATGACACTTTAGCTCCCATCCTAAATATCTTTAATCCAGATTTATCAGATGGCTTCAATGAATCCCTGTTTTATCTCATTTTTGAAGGACGAGACGAAACTAGATGGAGATATGTAGAAGTAAGACTTGGAGACACTACTTTGCTTTACATTGAGAATTTAGTCAATATTATGAATCGAACTGGAGTATTTTATAACCAAACATATGTGATTGTCGACCAATGGATTGATCTACAAGGAGTGACAGCAGGTTCCAGTAATACGTTGACGATATCAGTTTTTGATATGGCCTATAATGAAGCAAAGAAATCCTTTAATCTGGAAGGAGATTATATTCCACCACTAATAGGCTGGACCTCACATGAAAATAAGGAGAAAATTTTCAATCGAACAATAACACTTAGTTGGAGTATATTGGAAGAGAATTCTATAAAATCACAACAATTATTTCTTAATAATGCTATTTTCCAACCCAATGGTAAGAATTTAGCAAGTGATGTTACTTCAGTAACATTCTTCGTACCTATTCCTGAGGATAAAGCCACAACTCTTCTGTTTAAACTTGTTGTGACAGATAATTATGATAATAAGGCCGATATTATTCTGGAATTATTATATGATAGTTCTGCTGCTATCAACAATGAAGGAATATTCGGCATTGATTTTGATACCAATGCGCAGTTAGAGGATTTTAGGAATATTATTATGGGGATTTCTACCATTGTAATCCTTGTAATCGCCATTTTTTACATCTCTAATAAGAGGGATTCAAGAAAAGAAAGGAAATCTTCTAGAGTTGAAAAATCAAAAAAACTTGATAAGAAGAAGGCAGAGACAATTCTTAATCCATCTCACTACTACTTTCTTTTAGATGGTATTATTGATGATTATGAAACAATTGAAAAATTTAACAAATCTGTTTTTGACATCCTATCCAGACATAAAAAGGGAGATCATGATTTGGCAATGAAAATTAGGTTTGATATCCAAGAAACACTCACAAATTATGATATGGGATTTGAAACGTTTATGATGATTGAATCTAGATTAAACAATTTACTGGATTAGGGTTGCGATATAATATATACAATTGGAAAGATATATAATAAAAAATCCTTTTATATTTGAACTATGAAAGTAAAATGGTTAACACCAAGAAAAATGCGAAGGGCTGTTTCCCCGGTAATTGCAGTGGTTTTACTTATTGCATTGACAGTTGCCGCTGTAGCAATAATTTGGGGAATATCATCTGGGTTCCTTAGTGGTAGTACAGCTAGCCTAATAATCGAATCTTCCGCGGTTGCTGATAAAAACGGTGATTCTAGGGGGGATTTAATTGAATTGAAGGTGAGAAATATTGGATCTGATGAAGCAATTATCAATGATGTGACCCTCCTTCGAGATGGTGTAGAAATTGATAGTTGGGCTCTCAATGCGGCATCTTACAGTATCGACGGGCAGCAAATAGAATTTATCCAGATAGTTACCGCACAAACTAGTGATGAAGTATATAGTGAAAATGAGGTTCATGTGACGTTACTCGGTGAGGGTGTAGTGGGTAATGCTGATGTTATTGTACCTAGTAGTCTAAGTGCAATTCCAATATTTTTTGAAGATAACTCATTTACCAATCTGGATATTCAAGCTCAAGGCTGGGAGACACATGTATATAATACCCATGGCGGGACTACTGATGTCAGTATTATTGATGGAGATGTCGTGATGGCAAACAATAATAATGATATCCTATTTTGGTTAAACAATGATACTTACAAGGTTAAAAATGGAATTATTGATATGGAATTTGAATATGGTGATAATGATGGTGTCGGAATTGCCTTCAGAATTGTAGATGCAACAAATTACTACTGGATTGGATATACAATCGATCATAATGCCCCTGGTGATTGTAATTGCGACCCTCCGTCTTTCGATGGTCCTCGTTTTGTTGCTGATTACCGTTTTGAATTACACAAAATTGTTGATGGTGTTAGCACATTGCTGGCATCTGCTTCACCAAGTTCATTCTCTATACCTGCGGGCACAGCATCAAATCTCAGAGGACCCTATAAATTTGTCGCTTCATTTAGCGGAGACACAATAGCCTTCCAAGCTGGCCTTGTCGGGAGCAATCTTGAGGAATTGTTTACTTTCTCAGGCGATAGTGCATTTACTGAAGCAGGCTATTTTGGCTTTTTCTCTCTGGCTGCTCAAAATACTAGATTTAATGGGATTCAGGTAACAGGATAGTTTTCAACTAATTTACATATTCTCAACTCAGGAAGATTAAGTGACAACCATTAAATGTTAAAAATACTCCTAATAAAATTAAAATTCATCAAATAGAGATGACGCTCTACATTTTGTGATAAACATGTGATATATTTCATTCGGTCAGAAAAGCCAATCACGTCAAACGAGATCTATATCGAATTTTCACTTTGTGCTTGTACGGTCCCTAGTAGGAATAATATACCCATAAATGTAATAATTGTTGATACCTTATTCCTCATAAAACATCTCATATCAATTGATATAATAAAAATTTACATGATATTATTATTTTGTCTATAGGACCAATGATGATGAACCCAATTGAAAATGACAAAGCAATTGAAATGGTTTTTGGTTTTACTGTGAATTTATAAAATTCAATAATAAGAAACTAATTCACAATCTAGTTAAAACTTTTTTTCGTTTGTTTATTCCTACTATAGCAATAATTCCAATTATAGATACCCATCTAGATGGAAATGGCAAAAATCCGCTTTCTATGTTATTTCTGAGTGCCATCATGGTCTGGGATATGACTCCATTTTCACCAAAAGTACTTACATTACTGGAAAGTAGCAGACCTGTTGAGTACTGGTATATCTTTTCTTCATATTTACTTATGGTGTTTCCAGCTTGTTCTAATCGATATGTAACTTGATCCCCATCAACCACATACTCCTCATCAGGTAATGCTGTATAATCATCCTCGAGTAAATCAAATTGATTAATAACTTCGCCATCAGAATTTAGGATTTCAACAGGAAGGATATAATTGCTAATTAGATCAATTGTTATGATATAACCACCTGTATCTGGTAGATCAATAATTCCTAAAGCCACATCATTCTGAGATACTCCATCAAAAACAAATATGAAATAATCATAGAGATTTTCTTGTATAGAATAGTCCACAGGAACATTGGAACCAGGGGAAATATCTGCAAAGGATGCAATATCTATAACAAGTTCTTTTGTGATTGTAAAAGTGTAATTATGTTCGACTATTAATCCCTCCGAAAGGAAGGTAGGGGCTGTGTATATTACTTCATCCCAAATGTACTCGTAGTCAACTTCTAACTCTGATGAGAAATAAATTAATGAATTTTCACTTTGGGCTTGGACCGTCCCCAATAAAAGTATCACACCCATTAGTGCAATATAGGTTAAAATATTATATTTCATAAATAAGTACATGAAACTATTCTAATAAATATATGCAAGATTAGACCGCTGGTTCAATAATATTGGGTATATGAATCCATTTGGAAATGAAAAAGTAATTGAAACAGTTACTCAAATAATGTTTTGTAAATGTCAAATTTTGATAGTATCTTGAGAAATGGGCTAATCTATGACGGATCCGGTAAAAATCCTTATATTGGTGATATTGCAATTATAGGTGACAAAATTGTTAAAATAGGTAAAATTGATGGAACTGCAAATATTGAAATTGAAATCAATGGTCTGTCAGTTGCTCCTGGTTTTATTAATATGCTTAGCTGGTCTGTGGAGAGCCTTATTGAAGATGGTAGAGCACTGGGGACCATCAAACAGGGTGTAACATTGGAAGTCATGGGTGAGGGCTGGTCCTGGGGTCCGTTGAATGATAAAATGAAGCAGGAATTCAAAGAGGTGTTCAGTTCACCAATAGAATATGACATAACCTGGGATACTCTGGGTGAGTATTTACTGTTTCTGGAGAACAAAGGTATCTCTACCAATATTGCCTCTTTTGTGGGGGCAACTAATGCCAGAATGCATTTTTTGGGTCATGAGGACAGGGAACCCAGTGAGGAGGAGCTCGAAAAGATGAAATCACTGGTTGAACAGGCCATGCAAGAAGGGGCAATGGGAGTAGGAAGTTCACTCATTTATCCTCCTGCTTTCTATGCATCAACAAATGAATTAATCGAATTGTGTAAAGTGGTATCTAAGTACAATGGTATGTATATCAGCCACATCAGGAGTGAAGGGATGAATTTTCTAGAAGCACTTGATGAATTCATAACTATTGTAAGAGAATCCAAGGTGAAGGGAGAGGTATATCATCTCAAGGCAGCTGGGGAGGTAAATTGGGGTAAACTGGATCTTGCAATTGCTAAAATTGAAGAGGCTAGAGCAGAGGGTCTAGAAATTACTACTGATATGTATCTGTATACCGCAGCTGGTACAGGTTTGTCATCCACACTCCCACCTTGGGTTGAGGAGGGGGGACAGGAGAAATACTTAGCGCGCCTGAAAGATCCCGAAACAAGAGAAAAAATAAAAACACAGATGTTAGAATCAACCAAGGATTGGGAGAACCTGTATACCGAGGCAGGTCCTGAGAATATGCTTCTGGCAGCTTTTGCCAAGGATGAATTGAAGCACCTTATGGGTAAAAGAGTCTCTGAGGTTGCTAAATCAAGAGGCCAAGACCCTCGAGATACAATAATCGACCTCCTTATCCAGGACGAGACTAGAATTGGAACTATCTATTTTATTATATCCGAGGAAAATGTGAAGAAGAAAATCGCATTACCATTCATGTCATTTGGTTCTGATGGGGATTCTATGTCTGCAGAGGGGATTTTCCTGGAGAATAGCACACATCCAAGAGCTTACGGTAATTTTGCAAGATTACTAGGAAAATATGTAAGAGATGAAAAGGTAATACCCATGAAAGAGGCTATTCGGCGACTCACCTCATTTCCAGCAAGCAATCTGGGTCTGAAGGACAGGGGTTTACTGAAAGAAGATTTCTTTGCAGATATTGTTGTATTTGATCCCGAGAATATCCGGGATAATGCTACTTATGAGAATCCACATCAACTATCTGATGGAATGGTTCATGTTTGGGTAAATGGGGAGCAGGTTTTAGAAAATGGCAATCACACAGGAAATTTCCCTGGTAAATTTGTGAAGAGACAATAATTTCTCTTGAAATTTGAATACTAGTCATTCAAGTAACAATATTATTATCTTTGCCATTGGATAATTAACTTGATGTATCGTGGAGAACCAGTTGCTATTCACACTATCATGATTGGTTTACTGGGTTATTTGGTAACTTTGTTACTGGGTATCAGGTTAAGTGGAATAATTTATTTTTCTGGGAAAAACCTTACACAAATACATTATACCCTGGCGTATTTCGCTTGGATAGCTCCTGTTATACTGGGTTCTCAATTGCAATTCAATAGGGCCCT